>DWVT01000163.1 GCA_019120075.1 Candidatus Mediterraneibacter excrementigallinarum | reverse complement strand
ACCTGATAGAGTCCGCCTGCGTCCCAGGCTTCCGCGATCAGCTTGACATTTCCCAGGATCGGGTCAAAAGCAAGACTGCGCAGAAGAGGGGGCTGATTCAGCGGGGTTCCGTTCTCGCTCCGTCCCAGGATGGAGGCGAGGTCAAAACGGAATCCGTCCACCCGGTAATCTGTCACCCAGTACCGCAGGCAGTCCAGGATCAGTTCCTGCACCACAGGGTGATTGCAGTTCAGTGTATTGCCGCAGCCGCTGAAGTTGTAGTAGTTACCGTCCGGGGTGAGCATATAGTAGATATTGTTGTCAAAACCTTTGAAACAGAAAGAAGGTCCCATTTCATTTCCTTCTGCTGTGTGGTTGAAGACCACGTCCAGGATCACATCGATCTCATTGTCATGGAGTGCCTTGATCAGATGTTTCAGCTCCATGCCTTCCCGGTTGTATTCTACTCCGGAGGCATAGCTCGTGTTTGGAGCAAAGAAGCAGACAGGATTGTAACCCCAGTAATCCAGAAGTTCGTTTTCATCGATCAGTCTTGCATCCCGCATTTCATCGAACTCAAAGACCGGCATCAGTTCTACGGCATTGATCCCCAGTTTCTTCAGATAGGGGATCTTTTCCTCCAGCCCCCGGAAGGTTCCGGGACAGGATACATTTGAGGTGTGGGATTTGGTAAAGCCCCGGACATGGAGTTCGTAGATCACAAGATCCTCCATAGGAATGGGTTCGCTCCGTTCCAGTCCCCAGTCAAAGTTGTTCTGTACGACCCGGGCACGGTAACTGTGCTGGGGATTGTTCTTGCATCCCCACTGGCTCTGGCCGGTGACGGCTCTGGCGTAAGGGTCCAGCAGGATCTTTGTCTTGTCAAAACGAAGTCCCTTTTTCTCATCATAAGGGCCGTCCAGGCGGTAGGCATACTCAAATTCCTCTACGTCCAGGCCGAATACGATCATGGAGTAGACGAAGCCGATCTTATAGTTGTCCGGAAATTTCAGGGCGGCAAAGGGTTCCTCCGCCTCCCGGTGGAAGAGGAGAAGTTCGCAGGATGTTGCCCCGTGGGACTGAATTGTGAAATTTACTCCGCCCGGGATGATGGTGGCTCCGAAAAACCGGAAGAATCCGGGACGTACCTGGAATCCGGCTATGTTATCCAACGGTTTTAGCTGACGACCGGGAACGAGCACCAGGTCAGATGTGTGCAGTGACATAAAGGTCATCTCCTTTTTTGTTCCGGGTATCGAAAGCGCACCCGGCATTCAATTCGAGTCGGTTCTGTAAAAGCCTGATATGCGGACGGCATCGATCCTGCCGTCTTTATTTGCAACGGCAACGAGCCAAAGTCCGGGTGTGCCCGAGACCTTGGCGACCGCTAACAATCCCGGAATGTGCCTTTGGGCACTTCCGGTGATTTTCTTTGAAGATAAAATACTGCAACCTGGGTGCGGTCCCGCAGATCAAGTTTGTCAAGAATCATGCTTAAATAGTTTCTCACAGTTCCCTCGCTTAAATACAGCCGGGCTGCGATCTCTTTGTTGCTCAGGCCTTCGGCGATGAGCCGGATCACATCCAGCTCCCGTTCGCTGATACCGTGGGCGGCGTAGTCGTAAGAAGGTTTTTCTCGGCTCATCAGTCCGGGAAGACGTGAGACGATCTCGTCTCCGAATACGGACTGGCCGGAAGCAGCGGCGCGGATGGCGGGAACGATGTTCTGATAGTCCTGCTTCAGAAGATAACCTGCCGCTCCGAGTTTCAGTGCTTTTATAATATATTCATCGTCGGAGAAAGTGGTGAGGAGCAGTATCCGTGCTTCGGGAAATTCTCCGAGGACAGTTTCCGCCGCCTTCAGTCCGTCCATGCCCTGCATCCGGATATCCATGAGAAGCACGTCAGGGCGGTGCTCCCGATAGAGGGACAGGGCCTCCGCCCCGTCCGAGGCTGTGGCCGCCACCTCAAAGTCGGGCTGTGCCTCCAGGATCATTTTCAGCGCGCTAACAACGAGGCAGTCGTCATCGATCAGTATCAGTTTCATCGTCTTGTCTCCTTTTCGGTATAGTTGCCAGGATCCGGAAACCCTTCTCGGCAGAAAAATGGATGTTCCCGCCCAGCTTTTCCACCCGGTCCCGCATGTTGGAAAGGCCCATGCCGTTTTCGCTTTTCCGGATCATGGTTCCGTTATCCTCGATGCAGAGCTGGTACAGGGCGGGGTGTTCACGGATCGTAAGGACAGCTTCCGTTGCATTGCTGTGCCGCATGATGTTGGAAAGTGCTTCCCTGGAAATGCTGATAAATGCGTATTTTACATCTCTCGGTACAGTTCTTCCGGCATCATACTGAAAACGGACCGGGCAGAATGTGAAGTCGCTGACCAGGGAACGGACCGCTTCCTCCTGGTTTACTGCCTCGTCTCTCAGGTCGTGGACGCTGGTGCGGATGCTGTTCATGGCGGAATTCAGCGTGGTATCCAGGGAATCCAGTGTGGGCGTGAGAGCTGCGTCCTTGCTGACCGCTTTCGCCGCGCCGACCAAAAGGATGGAGCGGGAGAGAAGATGTCCCACATTGTCGTGGATCTCCCGGGCAATCCGGTTCCTCTCACGAAGGGTGGCTGTGTAGATTTCGTAGTCCTGTTTTTCCTGTATCGATCGGTTTTTCTCTGTCAGAAGAAGATCCCGCTCCGTGCTGTCGTCCTGCGTGCGCCGGAGCTCAGCCTCAAGAGCCTCCCGGGTGCGTGTTTCTTCCGCCAGCAGAAACGCGGTCAGGAAGCCGAACAGTTCCAGGCAGATCAGGAGCAGAGGAAATGCTGCCCCGGCGGAAACGGACACATCTGTCATGTTCCGTACGATCCCTGCCCGGAATAAGGCGATGCAGAACAGAAGCATGCCCGCACCGGCCACGGGATAAAGTCTCCGCCGGAACAATCCGTATCCTGCCGCAGGAAAGAAGAGAATGGAATCCGGATCCATCAATCCTGTGAGAAAAAAGATCAGGCAGGTCAGTCCGAATATCCGGTCATTTCCGGCGAAAGAGTCTGCACAGCAAACGATCACAGCGAACAGAAATGCTGTCACATACAGAAAATCCGGCTGTACAAAAAACAGGGAAAACATGCATAAGAGCATGACTGCCGAAGAATTCAAAGCATTTTTCATATTATATACGGACGAAGTGTCCGCTCCTTTCCAATGCTGTATGTTTTTATTATAGACCATAAAAAGAAGAAAGCAAAGAAAAACAGAGGGGTTGTGACATTTGTCATACTGCTTTGTGACACCATGCACTACAGGAAAAGTGCAGGCTGCGTTATGATAAGGTCACAAGATGACAGGAGGGATAACATATGATCAGGATAGAAAATCTCGTGAAACGATATGGTGATACTGTGGCGCTGGACCACTTTAACCTGGATGTGAAGGAAGGGGAGATCTTTGGGCTTCTCGGTCCGAATGGCAGCGGGAAGACCACGGCAATCAACTGTATGCTGGCGCTTCTTAAATTTGACAGGGGCAGCATTAAGATCCTGGGAGAGGAGATGGCGCCGGATAATTACAGGGTAAAAGAACAGATCGGGATCGTCATGCAGGACGTGGCGGTGTTTGAGGAACTGAACGTACAGGAAAATGTTGACTATTTCTGCAGTCTGTACGTGAAGGACCGCAAGAAGCGCAGAGACCTTGTGGAGGATGCCATCCGGTTCGTCGGGCTGGAAGAGTACCGGAAGTCTTACCCGAAGAAACTCTCCGGAGGACTCTTAAGGAGGTTGAACATTGCCTGCGGGATCGCACACCGGCCGAAACTGATCATACTTGATGAGCCCACGGTGGCTGTGGATCCCCAGAGCAGAAACAGGATCCTCGAAGGGATCTGTGAGCTGAACCGTCAGGGCTCCACCATTATATATACTTCCCACTATATGGAGGAGGTGGAGCAGATCTGCACCCGGATCGCCATCATGGATCACGGCAGGAGCATTGCCGTTGGAACTAAGGAGGAACTGAAAGGGATGATCAAGACCGGGGAGACCGTGACCATCGAGGCGGTGATCCTGGGGGAGGAAGAACTCTCTGAAATCAGGAATCTGCCCCATGTGTTTGATGTACAGTACGGTGATCAGAAGCTTGTGGTCCGGTGTACCGGGGCGGAGCATAACCTGATCCACATCCTGAACTGCCTGCAGGAGAGGGAGATTCCCTTCGGGAGAGTATTTTCGGAACTGCCGACACTGAATGATGTGTTTCTTGAGATCACAGGAAAACAGCTCAGAGATTAGGAGGCGAGAATATGTGGGATATGATACGGTACAGTTTTCTTACAAAGATCAGAAACAGAGACCTGATCTTCTGGCCTCTTGTCTTTCCTTTTATCTTGACCACAGCCATGTACTTTTCCATCGGTCAGGTGGGAGAATCGGACTTCGAGACCGTGAGGGCTGCGGTCGTCACAGAGGCGGAGCAGAACGAAGGAGATATACAGAACAGCGGGGAAGAGATATTTTCGCAGTTCCTGGAAGGCATGGAAGAGGAGTCGGATCTGATCCGGACCATGGAGATGACAGAAGCAGATGCGCTGAAGGCTCTTGAAAATGGAGAGGTGGACGGAATCTTCTACAGCGGGGAAGATCCGTCGCTGACAGTCAGCCGGAGCGGGTTCCCTCAGAGTATCCTGCAGATGATCCTGGAGAATTATACGGAGGGAAAGCAGACGCTGGAGGAAGTGGCGCGGCTCCATCCGGAAGGAATGCAGGCAGCAGTAGAATCCATGTCGGGCTACGGAGATGCAGTGGAGCAGGTTTCCCTTGGCGGAAGGACAACGGACGGGACAGCGCAGTTCTTCTATGCCCTGCTGGGGATGGCATGTCTGTACGGCTGCTTTATCGGTTATAACTCCGCTATGGAGCTGCAGGCAAATCTGACCCCGCTTGCCGCAAGGAGGTGTGCAGGCCCTGCGAACCGGCTGAGCCTGGTGGTCACGGAAACCCTGGTGTCCTTTGGGCTTCATTTTGTGAACATGGTGCTCCTCCTTGCATATATGAAATATATCCTGAAGCTGGAGTTCGCGGGATCTTATACAGAAATGCTCCCGGCGCTGTTCCTGGGCAGTATGATCGGGGTGACCATGGGAATGTTCATCACAAGCGTCGGAAGAGAAGGCGAGGGCGTGAAGATCGGAATCATGGTCGGAGTCTCCATGGCTTTGAGTTTCCTGGCGGGACTGATGAACGCGGATATAAAAAACGTGGTGGACAAAAACGCGCCTCTGGTCAACCGGCTCAACCCGGCAGCGTTGATCTCGGACGCCATGTACTGTATCAATGTGTATGACGCCCCGGAGCGTTATGTGCAGGATATGCTGATCCTGGCGGCGATGTCTGTGATACTCATCGCGGGTACATTTCTGATCATAAGGAGGGAACGCTATGTCAGTATTTAGGGCTTATATGAAGATCGCAAAGAGGAACATATGGATGATCCTTCTCTATCTCGTGATCTTCTTCGGCATCACGGTCATGTTCCAGAGCTTTGCCGGAGAAGGGACGCAGGACTATCAGGCGGAAAACGTTCCCGTGGGGATCGTGGACGAAGATCAGGGCGAGGCTGCTGCAGTTCTCATCGGATATATCGGGAAGACAAATGAAACGGTCATGCTGGAAGACGACAGGGAAGTCCTTCAGGAGGAACTGTTTTACCGGAATGTGGACTATATCGTCCGGATCCCGGAAGGGTTCATGGAGAAATGCATCCTGGGAACAGAGAACCTGCAGGTGACCACTGTGCCGGGAACCTATGCCGGATACTATGTGGAGCAGCAGATCAGCAGTTTTCTGAACTTTGCACGCAGCTATGGAGCGGCGGGATTTACAGAGGCGGAGATCGCATCCGCCATGGCTGACAGGGAGTCGGCGGAGGTAACGCTCCTTGACCTTGGCGGGAATACGGGGGAGACTCCTTCCTACGTCTTTTTCTTCCGTTATCTGCCTTACCTGTTCCTTAGTCTTCTGTGCTATGTGCTTGGGTATATCCTGATGGGATTCCGGAGAGGAAGTCTGCCTCAGCGGATGCGGGCTTCCGCCGTGCCTGTCCGACGCCAGAGCATGGAAGGACTGGCAGCCGCCGGAGTGATCGCTTTCAACCTTTGGGGGATCTGTGCCGTTGCTGCGATGACGGCATACGGGAAAGAATTTTTAAGCAGCGGAAAGGCAGGATGGCATCTGCTCAACTCCTTTACTTTGCTGGCGGCGTCCCTGGCGCTGGCATACCTGGTGGGGACGCTGGTGAAGACATCCGCCGCCCTGAACGGAGTGGTAAATATCCTGGCTCTGGGAATGTGCTTTCTCTGTGGAGTGTTCGTGGAGATGGATTATCTGAGCAGCGGTGTCAGGAAGGCGGCTCAGTTTCTGCCGGTGTACTGGTATGAAAACGTGAACAACCTGCTTGCGGAACACGGGAATATTGTCGGAAATGTGAGGACAGAGGTGCTGGCAGGGATTGGAATCCAGCTTGTGTTCGCTGTGGCGTTTGTGTGCGTGACGCTGGCGGTGTCGAGGGAAAAAGCACATTAAAAGAGGACAAAAATCTGATGCGGAAAATTGATCAGTTTGATGAAAAGAGTTATTCATGACAAAAACTGATCAATTTTTTTATGTTTTTTGCAAAATCAACAGAAGAGTTTTGACCTGTTTTGAAGTATGATGGAAAACAGGAAAGAAGAAATTCGTAAAAAGGAGATATGTGAGCATGAAAAAAGTGATCAAGAATCCAATCCTTCCGGGATTTTATCCGGACCCGTCCATCTGTAAAGCGGATGGCTGTTTCTATCTGATCTGTTCCAGCTTTGAACTGCATCCCGGAATTCCCATTTTCCGGAGCAGGGATCTGGCACACTGGGAGCAGATCGGGAATGTGATGACAAAAGAGAACGGGTTTCATGTCAAGGCAAACACATTCACCGGCGGCGTCATGGCCCCGACGATACGCTACTATGACGGAACATTTTATATTATTAACACGAATTTCAGTGACAGAGGGAATTATATCGTCACGGCGGAAGATCCTGCCGGTCCATGGTCGGAACCTTATTGGCTGGATGATGTGCCGGGAATCGACGCCTCCCTGTTTATTGACGATGACGGGAGCGCGTATATCCTTGGAACGGGAAACGTGGTGAAAAGAGCTGACGGAAGTATGGACAGAGGAATCTGGCTCTGTGAATTTGACCTGAAAGCCATGAAACTGACTGGGGAGCCGACGGCAATCTGGGACAGTGCTCTTCGGAACGCCGCATCTCCGGAGGCGCCGCATCTGTACCATAAGGACGGATATTATTATCTGATGATAGCAGAAGGAGGGACGGAACATTATCATTCCGTGACTGTTGCGAGGAGCCGGGAGATCAAAGGATGGTATGAGGGATTCCCGGGAAATCCGGTCATGACTCACAGACAGATGGGATATGACAGCGAGATCGCCAATGTGGGACACGCAGATCTTGTGGAGACAGATACCGGAAAATGGTATGCTGTGATGCTGGCGTCAAGAACTATTGGCGGATACTATAAGAACCTGGGAAGAGAGACATATCTCTGCCCTGTAAAATGGGAGAGAGGCTGGCCTGTGTTCAGCCCGGGAACCGGAAAACTTGAATGGGAGTATGAGGCAGATCCGGATCTGCCCTGGACGGATGAAACGATGGAGGAGGAACAGATATCGGATCGACTTCCCGCGAACTGGTGCTTCTGGGGAACGCCCTACGGCGATTTCTGGAAGGTTGAGAATGGAGAGGTTACTCTGAAATGTCTTCCACGCAGGATCAATGAACCGCTGAAATGTCTTCTGGATGAATCTGAGAATGGGCGAAAAGATGACTGTGTCAGCTTTATCGGGAGAAGAGTGACCGGGATCGACTATAGGTTTTCCTGCCGGATGGATTTTACTCCAGAGGAGAATGAAACAGCAGGGTTCGTTCTGCTTCAGGCCAGCGATCATCAGTATCGTATGGAAAAGGGTCTGAAAGACGGACAAGAGATACTGCGTGTAGTTCTGTCCTGGAGTGAAATGGATGTACCGCCGCATTTTCCGGGCTTTAAGAGTGAGACGAAAGAGAAGGTTCTGGCGGAGATCCCTGCTCCGTCTGCAGACGTGGAACTCTGTATCGAAGTGGAGGGACAGGACTTCAATTTCTTTTACGAGGAAGACGGACAGCGTCATCCGATTTATGAGCATGCGGACGGAAGATTGATCAATCCGGAGATCGTAGGGTGTATGACGGGAATGATGGCAGGCGTCTTTGCCAGCGGCAACGGAAAAGAAAGCGGGAATCGCGCCGTGTTCTCGGAGATGAGTTATCGGGATACGACAGTGTAAATTGCGCCATCTGGATCCGTAAGATAAAGGACAGCATACTTTAAACTGTAAAATCATGAGGAAACATGATAAAATGAAAAACAGCATGTAATGTAAACAGTAAAGAAGGTGCAGGATGAAGTACGAAGAGATCATAGAATGTCAGTTTTCAACGATGAGAGACCGTGAACTCCACTTCCACCAGGAACCGGAGATCATATATGTATTGGACGGAGAGATAGAACTGGGTGGAGAAAACGGTTCCCATACGCTGAAGACGGATGACTTTCTCATTGTGAATTCCAATGTCAGACACGAATGGCACGCTTCAGGAGAAGTACTGATCGGGAGCATTTTTGTCAATTATAAGATGCTGACAGAGATGTTCCAGGGGGAGCAGGTATATTTTCTCTGTGACTCTACTGTGGAAAGATCAGAGAGTTATGAAAAGATGCGCTATTATATCCGGCAGATATTTAATTACTACCAGACAACGGAAGGGCAGGCATTTCTGTTAAGAAGAAGCATATCTTATCAGATGCTTTATCTGCTCACATCGTCTTTTATCGTAAAGAAAGGCATGAGCCATTACGATTCTCTGAGAGGGATTTCGGATGAGAGGATGAATGAGATCCTGAATTATATCATGTCTCATTATCAGGAGCAGATCACGTTACAGGAACTTGCGGATAAACTGTATCTGTCAAACGCGTATCTGTCGAAATACATCAAGCGGAATTTCGGGCTGAGTTTTCTGAAGCTGGTCAACAATATCCGGATGGAGCATGCGGTAGGGGAACTGATCTACTCTGACAAATCTATCATCAAGATTGCCATGGATAATGGTTTTTCCAATCTTGCAGGCTTTAACAAGACATTTCGCGAGATCTATCATCAGACTCCGGCGGAATACCGGGAAGAGATGCAGGCTAAGACGGAGCGGGAAGAGCAGGAGACAAATTCAGAAGAAATCTTGACCAGAGTAGAACAGTATCTGACATCCAATCACGTGGACGCACCGAAAGAAGGCGATTCCACAGTGTCTATTTTGGAGTGTGATACGGATCAGAAAACATGGATTGGAAAAAACTGGAAAAAGATGATCAACATCGGTCCGGCAGAAGATATTTTGCGATATGATGTCAGGGAACAGATCGAATATCTGAAAGAGAATCTTGGATTCGAGTATGTCAGGTTCTGGAACTTTCTGTCGGATGAGATGATGATATTCCTGGATGAAAAAAAGACAAAATATAATTTCAGCATGATCGATAAGGTTCTGGATTTTCTCGTGGAGAAGGGGATACACCCTTATGTCGAGCTGGGATTCAAGGCAAAAGAAGTATTTCAGAATGTCCATAAAAGACTGGTCGATATCGATAATAAGAATCAAATGCGAATCATAGAAAAGAATAAGGGATTTCTGGAGGAGCTGATCCGTCATCTTGTAAAGCGTTACGGTATGGAAGAGGTGGAGACGTGGTACATAGAGCTGGAGAAAAATTCGGTGATCCGTTCCAATGTGGAACCGGAAAAATATTTTGACACGTTTGAGATCATATACGGGATCTTTAAGACCTATGTCCCAGGTATCCATATCGGGGGAGCCGGTTTCAGCCTGAACGACCCGGGAGAGAACTTGCAGGAGATCCTGGTAAAATGGAAAAAAAGAAAGGTACAGCCGGATTTCATCAGCCTGTACAGTTATCCGTATATTATCGATAAAAAGATCATAGATGCGGGGCGGAGTGCCTATGCCCCTGACAGGGATTATCTGAGAAATCAGATAGAGGAAACACGCCGGTGCATGAACGAAGTGCAGATGGATGCGGAACTTCATGTGACGGAGTGGAGCAATTCCCTGTCTAACAGGAATGTGCTCAACGACAGCTGCTTTAAAGGCGCCTATGTTATGAAGAATCTGATACAGAACTGTCAGAAGGCAGATGTGATCGGTTACTGGCTTGCTTCCGACCTTTTCTCGGATTATTACGACACGAAAAAGATCCTGTACGGCGGCTGCGGACTCCTCACAAAGGACGGGATACGAAAACCCTCATATTACGCGTTCAAATTTATGAACGCGCTTGGAGGGCAGTGCATCGGGAAAAATGAAAACGCCGTTGCCACCCGCAGCGGATCGAAACAGATCAGTATCTGCTGTCACAACTATAAGCATTTTAATTTCCGGTATTATCTGGTGGAGGAAGACGAAATTGAGGTGGAACGGCAGGCAGGGATGTTCGAGGACAACGAACGTCTCCAGATGACTGTCAGATTAAAAAATGTAGAGGAAGGAACGTATCAGATCAAGATATACTCCGTGAATCAGGAGTTTGGAAATATCCAGAACGAATGGGAGAAGATCGGGTATTACAATGATCTGAACCTGGAGGAAATGGAGTACCTTAAGTCTGTTACTCAGCCGAAGATTTATCTGAGGCAGCAGAAGAGTGTGAAAGGAATACTGGAGATCGAGACCGTGCTGGGAGCGCAGGAGATCCAGAACATTATCGTCACCGAGATATAAAGGAAATATGAGATGAAAGAAAGATCGCTGAGAGAGTTGTTCCCGCTGACAGGGCAGGAAAAGATCATGAAAAAAATTTATGAGTCGGGTAAAAGGGAACTGCTGGAGACGCCGCTGTCCTTTGAAAGCTACAGAAAACTGGCTCAAGACGATCCGGGACTCCCTGACATGCGGGAGTATTACCGGTCTACAACATTTTCCGGTTATGGCACTACGCTGGAGAAGAAAGGAATCTATGCGGACCGGGAGGATGTGGATCTGGGGCTGCATGAGAGGTATGCTTTTCCCATTATCCATAACCATGCCTTTTTTGAGATTATTTATGTATACAGCGGAACATGTGTAAATCATATCGGTGAAACTTCGTTGGAAATGAAAGCAGGCGACGTCTGCTTTCTGGCGCCGGATACCATGCATGCGCTTGCAGCGGTCCACGATGAGGATGTGGTCATGAACCTGATCGTGAGCAGGGATGCATTTGAACACTTTTTCTTCGGGATGCTGAGGGAAAAGAACCTTCTGTCGGATTTCTTTAAAAAGGTACTCTATGACAAAGCGGTCGCTCCGTTCCTCCTGTTTCCTGCAGGGGAGGATAAAAAGCTGAGAGGTTTCTGGAGGGACATGTACCTGGAAAGAAGAAACAGACGGTTCGGATTTGAAGAATGCCTGGTCCTGTATGCCAGACTGATGTTCATATGGCTGATACGAAATTATGAGATGATGGCGGTCGTACCCGGATCTTCCAATGGAGGTACAGATCGCCATATTGTTGCTATGCTTGGGTATATCGCTGCAAATTACAGTAAAGTCACACTGCGGGAACTGGCGGAATTTTTCTCTTATAATGAATCCTATATCAGCAGGATGCTCAAACAGCACACGGGGAAAAATTTTAATGAGATCGTAAGTGATCTGAAAGTGGACCATGCCAGGAAGCTGATCGAGACGACTGATCTGAGCATCAGCCGGATCAGCCAGGAAGTGGGGTGCTTTGATTCCAGTCATCTGAGCAAGAAATTCCGGAAACGGTACGGGATATCCCCGAAAGAATACCGGGAGAAAATAAACAGGTAAAAAATATACTGTCATATCTATAAAAAAAGTACAATTCTTTCTTTTCAAATATTGCTATACTTTTTTCAGTTCATCAATACGCGTATTCAAAGAAAAATCAAATATCAATCTGAAAGGTGGAAGATCATATGCAGGAAAACAATATTTTCCCGTTTCTATGGATGCGGGGCGAATCAGAAGAAGTGATCCGGACGGAGATGGAAAAGATTTCCGAGTCCAATATCCGGGCAGTCTGTCTGGAGGCGAGACCTCATCCGGACTTTGCGGGAGAAGGCTGGTGGCATGATGTGGATATTGTCCTGGATGAGGCAAAGAAGCGGGGGATGAAGATATGGATCCTGGACGATGCTCATTTCCCGACGGGGCAGGCAAACGGACTTTTGCCGGAAAAATATCCGGAGAGGGCACGGAGATATCTGTATACACAGTTCGTCGAGACGACCGGACCTCTGCCATGCGCGCAGGTCGATGTGGAACTTCTCACAAAAAAACAGTTTACCTGGATGGACTTCGGAAAACCGCAGGTGAAGCCGGTACTCGATGAAAAACGGGTTCTCAGCGTCACCGCTTACCGGGTGATAGAGGGAGATGTTCTGTCAGAAGAAGGGACGGATCTGACCGGGAAGGTGAAAGACGGAATCCTGACCTGGGATGTCCCGGAGGGGACATGGCAGATCTTTGTGAACTTTATGACAACAGATTTCGGAGCAAGACCGGAATATATCAACTATATTGACGAGGACTCCGTGCGGGTGCTGATTGAGAGTGTGTACGAAGCTCATTATAAACATTATAAAGATGAGTTCGGGAAGACGATCCTCGGGTTTTTCTCAGATGAGCCGGGATTTTATAATACAGACGACCTGAAGATGGATGACAAGATCGGAGAGAAGATGATGCCTCTTCCGTGGTGCGGGGAACTGGAGAAAAAAATGGAGACCGTCTGCGGGGCGGGATGGAAACAGAAGATCCCTTATCTCTGGTACAAAGACGAAGGCGGGAAGTGCGCCGCGCTGCGATTCCACTATATGGACTGTGTGAGCCGGCTTTATGAAAAGAACTTCAGCAGGCAGATCGGAGAGTGGTGCAGGAGCCACGGAGTGCAGTATATCGGGCATGTGATCGAGGACAACGGACAGCACACCAGACTGGGGTGCGGTGCGGGACACTATTTCCGCGCCATGGCAGGGCAGGATATGGCAGGAATCGATAATATCGGGAATCAGATCGTTCCCGGAAATCCGGACAGTACAAGACATAATCCTTCCGGCGCGGGGGATTCTCAGTTCTTCCATTTCGGTCTGGCGAAGCTGGGAGCTTCGGAGGCATGGATCGATCCGAAGAAAAAAGGAAGGCTCATGTGTGAGAACTTCGGCGCTTACGGCTGGGGACTTGGGATAAAAAATATGAAGTGGCTGGTGGATTACCTGGTGGCGCAGGGTGTGAACCGTTTTGTACCACATGCGTTTTCCATGGCGGACTATCCGGACGATGACTGCCCGCCTCACTATTATGCGAGGGGAAACAATCCCCAGTTCCCGTTTTTCGGAGAACTGATGAAATACACAGACAGGCTCTGCAGTATTTTCAGCGGAGGACAGAATGTGCCTCAGGCCGCTGTTCTGTACGAGGCGGAAGGCGACTGGGCAGGGAAAGCCATGCGATCTTATGCGCCGGGGAGAAAACTCCAGGAGCATCAGATCGACTATGAAATCCTTCCGGCGGATGTGTTCGAGGATGTTGAATATTACGGAACCCGTGTGGAAGACGGAAATCTTGTCGTAAACGGGCGGGTGATGAAAGTTTTGATCATACCGGAGATGGAATATCTGAGTGAGAAAGTGTTCCGTTTTCTCTCCGCAAATCCTGATCTGACGACAGTGTTCATAAACAGCAGGCCAAAGGAAGTGATCGGGGCAGGAGAAGCCAGGGAGATCGGACTTCTGCAAAGGTATCCTGTTATCAGTCTGGAAGAACTGGCAGGCTGGCTGAAGCAGAAGGGCGTTTCGGATGTGATTCCGGAAAAAGAGTGCAGGAATCTTGTTGTCTACCATTATAAGAAAGAACAGGATATCTATTTCTTCTTTAATACGTCCCTTTCCGCTGAGATCAGGGAGAGAGTCACGCTGCCAGCCTCTGGAACATACGGAGAATACCGGGCGCTTGAGGATACATGGTATGAAGTGCCCCGCAATGGAAACTCATTTGAACTCCTGCTGAAGCCCTATGAGTCCATGATTCTTGTTGTGGATCCGGAGCGCAAACTCCGGAAAAAGCCAGGCGGGAATATCGTGGATGAGACAGATATTTCCAGCGGATGGGAACTGACACTGTATGAAACGGGAAAGAGCGGAGAAGGAGAGAAGGAAGAACTGAACACACTGCTCCCTGTATCGGAACGGCACAGGGATTTTTCCGGAATTATGGAATACAGGAAACAGGTCAGCCTGAAGAAGGAACACTGCAGGATCGTCCTGGAGCCACAGTATGTTTATGAATGCATGGAAGTGATCGTAAACGGAGAGGACGTCGGGAAAAAGATATGTCCGCCCTATGCGGCAGATATCACGGATGCGGTAAGGGACGGGGAGAATGAGATCGTGATCCGGGTTGTGAACACTCTGATCCGAAATGCAAATACGAAACCGGGGATCTTCGGGCCGGAGAGGGCAGTGCTGGAACCGTCCGGAATGTTTGGACATATCCTCCTTATAAAAAAGACAGAGAACTGAGATG
This sequence comes from Candidatus Mediterraneibacter excrementigallinarum, assembly GCA_019120075.1. GTDB lineage: Bacteria > Bacillota > Clostridia > Lachnospirales > Lachnospiraceae > Mediterraneibacter > Mediterraneibacter excrementigallinarum. The sequence goes on along the minus strand of DWVT01000163.1, from coordinate 28,551 downwards.
GCAAAAAACTGATGTGAGTATTTGTTCTCAATAATCCGTAACACGGATAACAAAAAAACAGAACAAAAATCGCCGCATAATACGACTATCAGACATTAGTTGGAAGTGCGCCGGATTGGTAAAATTGTCTCAAAAGAAAGGAAGAGGAGGTACTTACTTTATGGAGAAACAACAAGTAACAGTACAGGAAAAGACAAATCTTAAAGTCGGATTCTGCTACAGTTTCGGTGAGATCGGATCTCAGATGAGCTGGTATATGATCAACCAGTATCTGACCATTTTTTATACGGATGTAGTAGGATTGACGGCAGTAGCGGTTTCCGCGATCATGCTGATCGCGCGTATCTGGGATGCGGCAAACGATCCGATGATGGGAATGATCGCAGACCGTACCAACACACGCTGGGGAAAATTCCGTCCCTATCTGATGTTTGCGCCGCCGTTTCTGGCAGTGTTCAACATTCTGACTTTTACCGTATTCCCGGTGACAGGAATGACAAAAGTCCTGCTCTGTCTGGTATGTTACATCGGTGCAGGAATGGCGTACACGGTAGTCTGTATCACTTACGGAAGCCTTGTAAACAGGATCGCAAGAGATTCCCAGGTCCGTATGAACTATACATCGGCGCGTGGTATTGGTGGCGCTGTGATCCAGTTTATTCTTGGTGCAGTTGCAATGCCGATGATCCTGTTCTTTGGAAATAGCGATGTTCCGAATGCCAGAGGGTATTTTGTTACAACTGTGATCTGTTCAATTGTTATGATTCCTTGTTTTTGGCTTTGTGCTGCAGGATGTAAAGAAACAGTCGTAGTTGAAAAACCTGTTGCAGATCAGAAAAAAAGACCATTCCTTCAGTCTTTGAAAATGGTGCTTAAAAATGATCAGCTCCGCATTACTGTTTTCTGTGTATTTATGGGATCTATCGCAATTATGGGACGTATGTCGCTGCTTACATATTATGCGATTTATGTTGTCGGTTCTGCGGCAGTAATCGCACCGCTTTTTTCAACGATGACCGCTTTCCAGTTTATTGGAACGCTGATCCTTCCGTGGACTACGAAAGTGTTTGGCAAAAAGAACTGGTTAATCTTTCTGAATGTGATTCAGATCATAGGATTTATTATCATGTTCCTCGTACCGGCAAACAATCTTCCGTTCCTTATTGCGGTCAGCGCAGTTATTGGATTGGCAAACTCAGCAAGTAACATTTGTACAGGAATGCTTTCCGACTGTGTTGAGTATGGAGATTGGAAATATGGCGTCCGTGAGGAAGGCGTTACATACTCTTTCTTGAGCTTTGGAGTTAAACTTGCAACGGCTGTTGCCGGCTCTGTTGGAGTACTTCTTATTGCAGCTACCGGGTATGTCCCGAATGTAGAGCAGACTGAGGCGGCAAAGATGGGAATCAATGCGGTAGTTAACCTGCTTCCGGCAGCATGCATCCTTATCTCCGTGATTCCGGTATTCTTCTACAAACTGGATAAGAAGATGATGGATAAGATCAGAGTAGAGATTGATGCAAGAAACGCTGCGAAAGCAGAATGATGAAAACTGAATAACACGTATAAAATCCCCGGATATGTGACGGCAATGTGCAGTCCCTGGGGATTTTTTGAAATCAGTGATTTAATGAAAATGGAGGTACTGTAAATGACCGGACTGACAAAGCAGCAGGAAGAGAAAATAAAGGATCTTCTCTCTCAGATGACACTGGAGGAGAAGATTGGTCAGCTGAACCAGGAATCCGTCTCGATCGTGGGCGGATTTGACGTTCCTTTCGAGGAACTGATCGAGATGATGACGGACGGCAGGATCTCTCAGGAAGAGTTCGAGAAGATCATGAGTACGGCGGAGCAGGATTATCATGAGGATGATATCCGTGCCGGAAGAGTGAGTTCCCTGATGATCCAGGATCCGGAGAAAGTGAATGAACTGCAGAAGATTGCGGTGGAGGAGAGCAGGCTGGGTATCCCGCTGATCTTCGGACTGGATGTGATCCACGGGTTCCGCAGCGTCTATCCCATCGCAATCGCGGAGGCGGGAAGTTTTGATACGGATTTATTTGAAAAGACAGCGCAGATGGCGGCAAAAGAATCCAGAGCTCATGGGGTGGCGTGGCATTTTGCACCTATGATCGACGTGGCGAGAGACGCCCGGTGGGGGCGCGTCTCCGAGGGACCGGGGGAGGATCCTTATCTTGTCTCCGAGTTTGCCCGGGCAAAAGTGAGAGGACTCCAGAATGATCACAGCTCCCCGGGAAATTATGTGGCGGCGTGTCTGAAACATTATGTAGCGTATGGAGCCTGTGAGTCCGGAAGAGACTACAACACGACGAGTATGGCGCCCTATATGCTCTATAATACATATCTTCCGCCCTTTAAGGCAGCGGTGGAAGAAGGCGCTCAGACCGTGATGGCATCCTTTAATGACCTGAACGGCGTTCCATGTACTGTCAATCCGTTTACCCTTCGAAAGATCCTGAAAGAAACGTATCATCTGCCGGGATTTGTGGTCAGTGACGCGAATGCGATCCGGGAGTGTGTGACCCACGGTATCGCATCCGATGAAAAGGACGCAGGGATCCAGGCAGTAAATGCTGGCCTTGATATGGATATGGGAACCGGCATCTACCGGGACCACCTGAAAGAAGCCGTGGAGGAAGGAAAAGTTTCCATGGATGTCATCGATGAGGCGGTGGAGAGAGTCCTTCGGGTCAAGATGTGGCTTGGGCTTTTTGACCATCCCTATGTGCCGGAAGAGGTGATCGGAACCTATGAGGAACTTCCGGCTGAACATGTGGCGCTGGCGAGAAAGGCAGCGGAAGAATCCATTGTTCTTCTGAAGAATGAGAATGAACTTCTTCCTATCGACCCGAAGAAAAAAGTGAGTGTCGTAGGAGAACTTGCGGATAAGCGGGAGGAAGTTGTGGGAGCCTGGTCCATCAGCTGGAAGGAGAAGGACTGCGTCAGCGTCCTTGACGGCATGAAGGAACGGTTCGAAAATCTGGAGTATTTCCCCTGCGGAGGTCCTTCCACAGAGATAAATGAGGAAGAGATAGAGAAAGCTGCGGAATACGGCGATGTGATCGTTGCAGTTGTTGGCGAGTTGGTGAGTATGTCCGGAGAGGCGTCTTCCAGGGCGGATATCACCCTTCCGGGATGCCAGAGAGAAATGCTCAAAAAGCTTATGGAAACCGGCAAACCGGTGGTCGCTGTTCTTATGAACGGACGTCCTCTTGCCCTTGAGTGGGAGGCGGAACATATACCCGCGATCGTGGAGGCATGGCATCTGGGGATCCAGATGGGAAATGCGGTCGCGTCAGTCCTTGCCGGGGATGTAAATCCATCCGGACATCTGGCTTCATCTTTCCCGGCAGTGACAGGTCAATGCCCGATCTACTATAATCATCCGAATACAGGAAGACCGGGCGGAAAGAGCAAGTTTACGTCCAGGTATCTGGACGCGCCGTATGATTCTCTGTATCCCTTCGGCTACGGGCTCAGCTACACTGCTTTTTCATTTAAGGATCTTGCTGTGGAGGAGAGAGAGGATTCCCTTGCTGTCAGCGTCTCTGTGAAGAATACAGGTTCAAGAAAAGGAACAGAGATTGTGCAGCTTTATATGCGTGATGTAACGGCGAGCATTGTCCGTCCGGTAAAGGAACTGAAAGACTTCCGCAGAGTAGATCTGGAGCCGGGAGAGGAAAGAAAAGTCGAATTTATTCTTCCTAAACGGAAGATGGGATTTTACAATAATGAAGGAGAGTACTGTCTGGAAGACGGAGAATTTAAGATCTATGTGGGAGAAAATTCCAGAGAGTGCATGGAAAGTACGGTAAATATCAGTTTTTAAGGAGGCTTTGACATAATGAAGATTGAACAATTCCAGCTTTTTGAGGACAGAAAAGATGTAACCCTTACAACCTATATTCTGGAAGACTCACCGGAGATCCTAAACGGGAAGAAGCGCCCGCTGATCCTGGTCTGCCCGGGCGGAGCGTATATGTTCTGCTCTGACCGTGAGGCGGAACCTATAGCCCTGCGTTTCGCGGCGATGGGATATCACGCGGCAGTGCTGCGCTATTCGGTGTACAGCAACGGAGAGAACAAGTATGCGATCCCGGGGAAGACCCCGGCGTATGAGAAGAGCATTATGCCGGGACCGATGCGTGAGATCGGGAAGGCGATCCTTACAATCCGGGAACATGCCGATGAGTGGCTTGTGGATATGGATCGGATCGTACTCACAGGATACTCGGCGGGAGCCAACAACTGTGCCCTGTACTGCGTGTATTGGGATGACCCGGTGATCACGGATTATCTTGGAGCGGATAAGGAAATGCTCCGTCCCGCGGCGGCTGTTCTGGGATATGGCGTGTACGACTACCCGGCAATGCAGAAAGATCTGGACAAGATCGGGGATCAGGGAAGGATTGAAGGAAACTATGGCTTTAATCTGGCATTCTTCGGAACAGAACATCCGGATGAAGAGACCATGGTCAAGGGAAGTCCGGCTTTCCAGATCCATGACACGACCCCGCCCATGTTCCTGTGGTCTACAAGGGAGGACAATGTAGTCCCGGTGCGGCAAACCATCCTGATGGCAAACGCTCTGGCTGAGAACGACATTCCTTTTGAACTGCATATTTTTGAGCGTGGAATGCACGGGCTGGCGCTCGCAGATCAGGCTACATCCCAGGCAAAGGAACAGAACATGTCTGAGATCGCGCAGTGGCCGGAGATGGCAGAGAGATGGCTGAAACAGAGGTTTGAATTTGATGTGCCGGATGTGTGCCCTAAGTGGGAGATGCCGGAAGAATAAAGCGGCGAAAAAAAGCGATAAAAGCAGGAGGACAAAAAACTAACCTGGATTTTTGTCCTCCGCTTTTTTTGTAAGAGAATTCCCTGCCGGAAGACAAAAATCAGGAGAAAATATGCCGAAATCATACAGGATACTTGTACTTATCTCGGCTAAAATGTAACCAGAAAGTGAAGAACACGAAAGGAGAGCAAAGGTTATGAAAAATGGTAAATTACAGGTAGCTGTCATTGGATGTGGGGGAATTGCAAATCAGAAACATTTCCCGGCCCTGAAATCACAGGCTGATAAGTGCGATATCGTTGCATTCTGCGATATCATCAGAGAAAGAGCAGAGAAAGCTGCAAAGGAATACGGAGCAGAGGGAGCAAAAGTTTATGAGGATTATAAGGAACTCCTGAAAGATCCGGAGATTGATGTGGTACATGTCTGCACCCCGAACGTTGCTCACTGCCCGATCACAGTGGCTGCATTTGAAGCGGGAAAACATGTTATGTGTGAGAAGCCTATGGCTGCAACAACAGAAGATGCCCAGAAGATGATGGATGCATGGAAGAAATCCGGAAAGAAATTCACTATCGGATACCAGAACAGATTCCGTACAGACGCTCAGGCACTGAAACGTGCATGTGAGGAAGGGAAACTGGGAGAAATCTACTTCGCAAAAGCACACGCTGTCAGAAGAAGGGCTGTTCCTACATGGGGAGTATTCCCGGACAAATCCAAACAGGGCGGCGGTCCGCTGATCGATATCGGAACTCATGCGCTTGATATCACTCTGTGGTGCATGGACAACTATGAGCCGGAAACAGTTACGGGTTCTGTATTTGAAAAACTGGGACATCTTCCCGAAGCGACAGAAGGAAATATGTTCGGACCGTGGGATCCGGAAAAATTCGAGGTTGAGGATTCTGCATTCGGCTATATCAAGATGAAGAACGGAGCAACAATCTTCCTTGAGTCATCCTGGGCACTGAACGTAAAGGATTCCAGAGAGGCGGCGACAACGCTTTGCGGAACAAAAGCAGGTGCAGAGATGATCGGAGGAATGAGCCAGGAAGGATACGACCTTGTATTCAACGAGACAACAGGCGGTGTCCTGACAGAGGAGCATATCTCCGATACTGGAGCAATCGCATTTTTCGAGGGCAACGGAGGCGGAGCGCCGGAGGTCAAAGAGTGCAAGCAGTGGCTTGAGGCAATCCTGGAAGACAGGGAACCTCTTGTAAAACCGGAGCAGGCATTTGTCGTGACAGAGATCCTGGATACAATCTATAAATCAGCAAGAGAAAACAGAGAGATCCGTTTAGACTGATAAACAAGAAAAAGCAGCAGGCCGGTGTGGAAAGACTCCGGCCTGAAAAAGAAGACAGGAGGCAGTGAAAATGTCAAGAATCAAGACATGTGTAAGTCTTTACAGCTTACAGGATGAATATTTGAATAAAAGAATGAACCTGAGTGATATCATGCACTATGTAAAAGAAAAAGGATCAGAAGGTGTGGAGATCCTTCCGGACCAGATGCTCAAGAACGCGCCGGATATCTCTGACGAGACGGTTGCGGAGTGGAAGAAACTTCTGGACGAGACTGGACTGAAACCGGTTATCGCGGATGTATTCCTGAACACAAATCTGTACAAGAACAGAACGCTGACACACAGGGAGTCCGTCAATCTTCTGATCAAAGAGATCAAACAGGCGGCACGCCTCGGAATCCATCTGATCCGTCTGGTTTCCATGGTTCCTTATTGGGTGATCGAGCCCCTTCTTCCCTATTGTGAGAAGTATGATGTTACCATCGCCATCGAGGTTCATGCGGCAATGGCGTTTGATGTGCCGGAGACAATGGCTTTCATTAACGAGGTAAAGAGACTGAATTCCAAATATGCCGGAATCGTTATCGATACAGGTATCTTCTGCCGCAGATTCCCGCGTGTCGTAAGAGCTTACGAGACACAGAACGGAACCAGCCCGCAGGTATTTGATTATATTGATACCCTGTTTGAGAAAGGAACAGATCTTCACAAAGTCCTGAATGAAAACGGAGGAAAATACCCGGCTGATCTTGAGGCCGCGATCCAGTCCGAACATGACAGGATGTTCGTACCGCTTTGCGACGGTTATGAAAACCTTGACTACAGCGTGCTGGATGAGTACATGCCGTACATCAAGCACTTCCACTTTAAAATGTTCGAGATGACTCCGGAAGGACCGGAATACTCCATGGATTACAAGGGACTTCTCCAGTATCTCCATGACCATGACTATGACGGCTATGTTTCCACAGAGTATGAGGGCAACAGGTTTACACTTCCGGGACATCCGATGATGGAGAAACAGCAGGTTGCGATGCAGTTGAAATACGTCAATGAGTGTCTGAAGGAAATTCAGGGTTAAGGAGGCGAGAGATATGTTTGATAACAACGTTTTTAAAGAAAATACATGTGTCAATGTAGAGGAAGACGGCAAAGTCATCGGATTTGAGATGCAGACAAACATCACATATTACAGAGGGATCCCGATGTCAATGATCGAGTACATCAAAGTAGCGGTAGACGGAGAGGAAGTGCCGACAGAGGATATCCGTATCTCTCTTGAAAAAGAGGACTGGTTCACACTGAAAGAGGCGGAAACCGTCACAGATTACAAATGGGAGTACGGCGAGCCTCTGTATGTCCGTGTACTGAAAGACGGCGGGCTTTCTAAAGGAACACATAAAGTAAAACTGACAGTGGCTACGAGAACAGCATATATCCCGGTGCCGCTGGAAGGAATCAAAGAGCGTGAAGTTGTAATAGATTAGGAGACAGACAATGGCAAAGAAGAAAGTATTAGGTATTTCTTTTGGAAGAAAGATGGCAAATACTGATGTTATGGTAAAGACGGCCCTTATGGAGTGCGAGAAAGCCGGATTTGACGTACAGTTCATCCGGGGCGATGACCTTGACATCAAACCCTGTACAGGATGTATTTCCTGCGTTGTGGGAATGACAACAGGTCGGGGAAAGGGCGGATGCCCGATCAAGGACGATTTCCATATCATTGATGAAGCCCTCATGGAGTGCGATGCGGTGATCGTCGGCTCCCCGACATATGAGACATCTCCGACAGGACGTTTTAAGACTGTGTGCGACCGGATCGGGCCATCCCACGACATCACGTTCAGGAAAGCAACTTACGATGAGGGGATTGCAGCGGGAAAACCGGCGGATCAGCTTCCGGATCCCCGCTCTTTCAAAAAGCGTGTGGGTGCTCTGATCTCCGTGGGAGGAGCGATGACAAAGAACTGGCTTGCGTTCATGCTTCCGCTTATGTATGAATTTACAATGTCCATGGGCATCGACGTGGTCGACATGCACGAGTATCATGGAGCAATGGCATACGAACATGTTCTCGGAAATGAGAACGAGATGGAGCGTATGAAGAAGATGGGGCAGAACATTGCAGAGGCTCTGAAGGCTGAGACAGAGGAAGAACGCACAAAATGGAGAGGCGATGAGGAGGGCGTCTGCCCGGTATGCCATCTCGATATGCTGACTGTCTCCAAGGATAGAAAATCTGTAGAATGTCCGGTCTGCGGCATCAAAGGTGAATTTGCCGTGAAAGACGGCAAACTGGAAGTGTCCTTCAGCGAGGCAGAACAGAAGAGATCCAGACTGCGCTGGGATGGAAAGCTGGAGCACTCTACTGAGATCAAGACACAGGCAGTTGGCCCGGGACAGATCCCGAACCTGAAGGAACTGAAAGCGCCGTACATCGGATACGCTGAGAAATAAAGAGAACGCATAACCTATAACAAAATAGAGGAAAGGAGCAGTACGAAAATGAAATTAGGACTGATCACTTCAATCTGTGAAGGAATGACATTTGAGGAAGTTGTTGATTTCGCCGCAGAGAATGGTTTGGAGTGCCTGGAAGTTGCGTGCTGGCCGCAGGGCGGAGCACAGCGCAGATATGCAGGAGTCAGCCATATCGATGTTGCGAATCTTACAGAGGAGAAAGCAAAAGAGATCAAGGATCTGTGTGCGGCAAAGGGGGTTGAGATTTCCGCTCTTGCATATTATCCGAACACTATGGATCCGGATCTGGAGAAACGCCAGAGTTATATTGATCATCTCTACAAGCTGATCGATGCGTCCGCAATGCTGGATGTAAATATGATCACGACATTTGTCGGAAGAATTTCGGACAAGAGTGTATCCGAGAATCTGGAAGAAGTAAAGAAAGTATGGCCGCCGATTCTTGAGTACGCGAAAGAAAAAGGGGTCAAGGTTGCCATCGAAAACTGCCCCATGCTCTTTACAGAGGATGAGTGGCCGGGCGGACAGAACCTGATGACGACACCGGCAAACTGGAGAAAGATCTTTGAGATCCTGCCCTATGACAATTTCGGGATCAACTATGATCCGTCCCATTTTGTATGGCAGCAGATCGATTACATCAAGCCGCTCTACGAGTTTAAAGACAAGATCTTCCATGTCCACTATAAAGATATCAAAGTATATCCTGACAAACTGGCGGATGTAGGAGTCATGGCAACGCCTCTGGAATATATGTCGCCGAAGATTCCCGGCCTGGGAGATGTGGACTGGGGAAAATATGTATCTGCACTCACGGACATCGGATATGACGGATATACCTGTATCGAGGTTGAGGATAAGGCATTTGAGAAGAGCCTTGACGATGCGAAGAGAGCGATTAAATTAAGCGCAAAATATTTGAGAAATTTTGTGCTTTAGGTCTGAAAAAAGTTACAGTTGATACTGGACTCAAAAACAGGAAGATCCGTGGCGGCGAAAAGCCGCCCTGCCTGTAACAGGAGGAACAGAGATGGAAGATATCAGAATTGGAATCATCGGTCATGGTTTTATGGGCCATGAACACGAGAAGATGCTGACAAAGATGGAAGGCATCCGGCTTGTGGGATTCTCTGACAGGGATCCGAAACAGCTGGAAGATGTTCAGGAAGGACTGAAACGCTACAGTTCAAACGAGGAACTGATCAATGACCCGGAGGTGCAGGTTGTCCTGATTGCGGCGAACAACAACCAGCATCATGATCTGGTGATCCAGGCGGCCCGCGCGGGAAAGGATATTATCTGTGAGAAGCCGGTTGCCATGAGCCTGGAAGAACTGGATGACATGGTACGGGTGACAGAGGAATGCGGAGTAAAGTTCACAGTACATCATCAGAGAAGATTTGATCCGGATTTCAGGACTGCAAAGGAAGTGTTCGACCAGGGCACCCTGGGTGACGTCTATACGATCAAGAGCAGCCTGTATGGATTCAACGGAAATATGCATGACTGGCATGTCTATGTGGCAGAGGGCGGCGGAATGCTCTATGACTGGGGCGTTCATCTGCTGGATCAGATGCTCTGGATGATGCCTGGAGCAAAGATCAAGAGTCTCTACGCAGATATCAGGAACGTCATCAACTTTGAGGTGGATGACTACTTCAAGATTCTGATGCGTTTCGACAACAATATCACGGCAGAGGTGGAACTCGGAACATACTATCTGACAGATAAAAAGCATGATAAATGGTTTGAGCGTCACTGGTTCATCGGAGGAAACAAAGGCAGCGCCTATGTAGACGGATTTGAGCCGGAAGGAAAGATTGTCCGTACAGCCGGACTGCTCCAGAATGTGAGCGGTCAGAGGACGATGACGGCAGCAGGCCCGACACGTTCCTTCGGGCCCCCTCCGGAGGGAAAAATCCTTACAGAGGAACTCCCGAAAGTGAACACATTCCATGAGAACTACTTCGAAAATTATATCCGGGCATACCATGGGGAAGAGGATTTCCTCGTGAAGATCCCGGAGACAAGAAGAGTGCTTGCACTGATGGACGCTGTGAGAGAGTCAGGGAGAACAGGAAAGTCTATTGAATTTGAATAAAAATTGCATCGGGGTCAGGCCCTTTTCAGGAAGGAAGGGTCTGACCCCTTTGCAGAAAGAGGGAAATATGAAGAGATATGCATTTGGTGTTGACATTGGCGGCACGACGATCAAAATGGGATTCTTTTCCACAACAGGTGAACTGAAAGAGATGTGGGAGATCCCGACGAGAACAGAGAAAGATGGGGAAAATATCCTCCCGGATATTGCCGCGGAAGTGAAGAGAGTAATGGAGGAGAAGAAGATCACCCCGGATGATGTGGCAGGAGCAGGACTGGGCGTTCCGGGTCCCATCGGGCCGGACGGCACCGTTCTGAAGTGCGTCAATCTCGGTTGGGGTATCTTTAACGTGGAAAAAGAACTGGAAGAGATGACCGGACTGAAAGTAAAGGCAGGAAATGACGCCAATGTGGCTGCTCTCGGAGAAATGTGGCAGGGCGGAGGAAGAGGATATCAGGATATTGTCATGGTCACTCTGGGAACCGGAGTCGGTGGCGGGATCATCATCGGCGGACATATCCTCCCCGGGATCAACGGGGCTGCCGGCGAGATCGGGCATATTCCGATGAAAGACGGAGAGACGGAAACCTGCGGGTGCGGAAAGAAAGGATGCCTTGAGCAGTATGCGTCGGCTAGCGGAATCGCCCGGACAGCAAAGAAACGCCTGGCGGCAGAGAAGGAGACGGAGAGTGTCCTGAGAAATCTGCCGGATGTGACGTCGAAAGATATCTTTGATGCGGCGAAGGAAGGAGACGCATTTGCGCTGTCACTGGTCGATGAAGTGGGAATGCTGCTCGGAAAAGCGCTGGCGTCTATCGCCTGCGTGGTAAATCCGGAGGCTTTTGTCATCGGCGGAGGCATGTCGAAAGCAGGAGATATCCTGATCGATGCCATAAAGAAATATTATGTTGAATATGCGTTCCATGCTGAGCGGGAAACGGAGTTTAAACTGGCGGAGCTTGGGAATAATGCCGGGATGTTCGGCGGTGTAAAGCTGGTGCTGGGATAGCAATATCAATTACCTGTGCATAAAATTTGAACCTTGGCAACTGCTTTCAGTGTCATTATTAGAGTACAAAAAGGATGTGAGAATATGTCGTTTACCACAAATAATACATTAAATGAAATTTTGGACAGTTTATCCGATGTGAGGACAAAAGCTTATTTTAATCTGGGGATGCCCCTGGAGTTTATTGATCTTGTCCCGGACAAACTGAGAAACTGTTCTCTTGCGGAAATAAAGGAACAGTTCATCATGCCCTGGGGACTCCCATATCCGGCTGAAGACGTTGCCAGAACAGCGAATTTTGCCGAAGATATGGTCGCACAGAAAAAATACGGGATTATTCCGCTCTGGGAAGAAGAGCAGGGAGAGTTTGTTCCAGATCCGATGGAAAATGGAAAGAAATCCGTGTTCCTTCTGACATTACATAAAGAGAAGAACTACGATAAAATAGAAATGCAAGAAAAGAGACCGGCCGTTATTATCTGCCCCGGCGGAGGATATGAGACCCTATCCTTTATAGGGGAAGGAATATCCATGGCGGAGAAATTTGAGGCGTCAGGATATTTCCCCTTTATACTCCGATACAGGGTCAGTCCGGTTCACTATCCTGAGCCACAGAAGGATCTTGCGCTTGCCATAAAGTATGTGCGTGCAAATGCAGAGCGTTATCATATTGCCCCGGACCGCCTGATGCTGATGGGATCCTCGGCAGGAGGACATCTTTGTGCTTCAATGACCGCTCTGTATGCTGAGACGGAGGAAGCACTGTTGAGTGATCTTGAAAGATCAGTTCCACATCTGGCTGAGAAATACTGGGGAATATCAATCCGTCCTGACAGACTTTGCCTAAATTACCCGGTAATCAGTTTTGAAAAAGAAGCGCATGAAGGAAGTTTTCAGGCGCTTACCGGAGGAGACGAAAAACTCAGGGGCAAATTGTCTGTGGAGAAACATATATCAAAAGATTTTTCGAAAACCTTTGTGTGGGCCTGCGAGGATGATCAGCTGGTCTCGGTAAGCAACACGAAACGGATGGGAGAAGCATTGGCACGCCAGAAAATTCCATATGCTGTGAAGATCTACCCCACAGGAGGACACGGGTGCGGTCTGGCCCTGGGAACATCCGCGGAGGGATGGTTTGATGAGATGATCAGGTTTATGGAGGATTAAAGAAAATGGGAAATCTTGAGAGATTAAAAATATCAAAGGATGGCCGCCATCTTGAAACTGTCAGTGGAAAAACCTTTCTGTGGATGGCAGATACGGACTGGACCATGCCCATGAAACTGAAGTGGGATGATGTTCTATATTTTATGGATAAAAGGATACAGCAGGGATTTACCGTATTTCAAATTGTTGCCCTTGATCCGGAGATGGATCATGAAATGCGTAATCCCTGTGGGGAGCCTGCGCTTTTGGATTATGACCTTTCAAAGAGGAATGAACGCTATTTTGAATATCTTGACTGGATTATTGATACTGCCGATCAGAAAGGACTTTACGTGATGCTGCTTCCTGCATGGGGCCAGCTTGTAGTTGGAGAAGACTGGGGCGGAGGAACCTATGACAAGACAGTGACTGTGGAAAACGCCTATGAGTATGGAGACTGGATCGGCAGAAGGTATAGAGACAGGGACAATATCATCTGGTGTCTGGGAGGAGACCGACAGCCGATTCACAGAGGAATCAATTACAAAGACGTCTGGAGAAGAATGGCAGAAGGAATCGGTCATGGCATGACAGGAAAAGATCTTAGATGGAATGTCCCGGATCCGGACTGGAGTAAAGCATTGATGACTTACCATACCTGTTTCGAGGGGGAAACAGGAGCGTATTCTACCATGTCATACTGGGATGATGCGGATGTATGGATCGATTTTATCATGCTGCAGTCAGGACACGGAGAAAAAACTCAGAATTATCTCCAGGTAAAGAAAGAATATGAAAGAGAGAAGCCTATGCCGATCTTTGACGGAGAGCCTGCATACGAAGAGATGCCTTCAGGTTGGCCGAAACTGTTCCCGTTCCACGATGACTGGATTGTCAGGAAACGTGCCTACTGGTCGCTGTTTGCAGGATCATTTGGCCATACCTATGGGCATTCTAGTGTCTGGTGCATGATCTCAGAAAAAGAGAGGGATGAGGGACGCCCGTATTCCTGGTTTGAGGCACTTGATCGTCCTGGCGCATGGCAGATGAGAGTACTGACTGATCTGCTCAGATCGAGACCATTTCCCGATGCAGTGCCATGTCAGGAGATGATCAGTCACAGTAGTTCCTGTGGAGAAGGATGCCTTGACGATCACAGGCAGGCGTGTGTTGACAGGAAGGGAAGATTTGCCATGATCTATCTTTCCTCCGGTGGAACGGAAACAGTGGATTTATCCAGAATGAACGGAAGTACACTTTGTGTCTGGTGGCTTGATCCCCAAAATGGAGAGTGCACAGAGAAAAAGGAAATCCAAAATACGGGAACATGGGAGGTATTTACTTCTCCGAATGAAGGAAAACGAAATGACTGGGTCCTGGTTATTGACGATAAAGAATGTGGATATGGACGCCCGGGACGGCTCCTTTCTGATGTCCGTGAGGAATTTGATGATACAAGAACAGAAATAAAGAAAGTATTTCCAGGATGGGAATAAAATGAATGCAGGGCTGCCGTGATGACGACAGCCTGATTTCATGTATGCAGATTAAAAAAGCATACTACATTTTTATCCTTGAACCATATATTTACCTGCCAAATTAATTATTGACAGAAATCATGTTAAAAAGTCAGGGAGAAAAATATTCCTCATTTTTCTAAAATAGTAATCAGAAAACAGAAAACACAGGAGGTCAAAATGGAGAAGAAAATCAAACGGGGAGTGGCAATATACAGCTATTCCGGAGAGTATGGGAGAACAATGAACCTGGAAGACTGCTTCAAGGATATGTATGATATGGGAGCGACCGGGATTGAGATCCTGGCGAATTCTCATATCGACAGTTATCCGGAACTCAGTGAGGAATATCTTGCTGAGTGGAACAGGCTCTGCCAGAAATACAATGTTGAGCCTGCGGAGTATGGACACTGGGTTGACACAAGGCTTTATAAGAACCGCAGTATCAGCATGGCTGAGGCGAGAGAGAAACTGATCAATGACTTTAAGATCGCAAACAAACTCGGTTTTCATATCCTCAGGACGAAACTCGGCGTGATCAACGGGGAACTGGCGCCGGTGGAGAACTGGCGGGAGATCATTAAAAGCGTGCTGCCAGAGACGGAGGAGTATGATGTGGTGATGTGTCCGGAGATCCACCTTACTACAGTTCTTGCAGACAAATTTGTTTCTGATTATGTGGATTTTATTGAAGAGACGGGAACAAAAAACTTTGGACTAAACATTGATTTAAGTGTGTTTCAGAACCGCTTCGATGTTCCGGGTGTTGTTGTATACAATCCTGACTGCAAACACTCCCAGCCGGAGGAGATCATTCCACTTCTTCCCTATGTGAAGTGTATTCATGCCAAATTCAATAAAATGGACGACGAGTTTAACGAGCTGACAATTCCCTACGGAGAAATTATACAGATTCTGAAGGAGCAGGGATGGGAAGGATACCTTCTTAGTGAGTATGAAGGGGAGAAGAAGGATGTTCCGGGGTATGTCTCTCATGAGTTGAGAAAACACCATGTCATGTTAAAGCGGATGTTAGGATATTAAACAGCAGGAGGATTGAAATGTTAGAATCAAACGTAATTCAGTACAGAGGATTTCACAATATAGAGGAAAATGGAAAGATCACAGGATTTCAGATCTGCATCAGGTCCGACTATTACAGGGGTGTATGGTTAAGCCAGCTCAGACCGGGCAAGGTGGTAGTTGACGGGGTGACATACCCAAAGGAATGTGTGATATGGGAGATCAACGGAAAAGATTATACTGTCGATGAACTTGCAGAAGCAGGCAGCGATTTCTGGAGAATCACAGATACTGCGGCGCTGAAGATCCCGAAGGAGGGAGGACTGGAGCAGGGGGCTCATACGGTTTCAGTGAGATTTGCCGCAAGCTGTTCCTATATGCCTCCCTTTATGGATATTTTTGATGAAGACGGAGATGACAGATCATTTAACGGCGGAACTTACACAAGAGAAAACATGATCATTGTATAACTGAATATCCTTTCGCCGTGTTATAATGATCCGGAGAAACGGAGGAAAAAATGATGGAATATGGAAATGAGATCGTAAGGATAGAGATCCTGACGCGGTCATCGATCGGGGAACTCACCCACGCAGACGCAAAACTTTTTTTCTGCCTGAAAGGGAAAATTGAGATCATATCCGGCAATGAGAAAAGTCTGCTCCCGGTAAATGGAATAAAACTGGTCAATGAAAGGCAGAAGCACAGCTTCAACCTTGGAGAAGACAGCTTTGCAGCGGTATTCTATATCAGTTCGTCCTACATAAGCCTTATCACGGCAACCCCGGCCGTTGAGTTTCATCTGGATTCCTCCCGGCCGCCGGAATATGACTATGAGCAGCTCAGAAGTCTTCTGAGAAGGATTCTTTCTGTACATACATATCAGCGCTGGCAGGAGAAGGTCAGGGAACAACAGTATTTTTGTGAGCTTGTCGCCGTGCTTTTGAAGAATTATGCTGTTTGGAATTTTCAGGAGAAGAATGAAGAAAATGATTCCGAGGACCGGACGAGAAAGATTGTGGAATTTATCCACAGTCATTATAACCGGCAGATCGGTCTCGGAGATCTGGCAGAAAGATTTCATTTATCTGTGCCATATCTCTCAAAATATATTAAGAAAAATCTGCATACGGGATTTGTGGAATACCTGAATTCAGTGAAGCTTTCTCACACGATCGATGACCTTCTTCTGACAGATCATTCTGTCACGAGGATCGCTTTTGACAACGGATTCTCAAATCTGGCTTCATTCAACCGGGTTTTCAAAGAGGCGTTTTCTGTGACGCCTTCCGAATACAGAAAACAGAATGTAAAGAAGAAATCCGAGGAGCCAAGACCGGAACACAGCGAAATCACTCTTCTGAAAGATTATCTTTCTGACAACCATGAAAATGTCGGGATTGGTGACTTTGAAAGCAGAATACAGTGCAGGATTGATGTTTCGGATAAAGAAGAATATGTAAAGATATGGAATCGGCTCTGGAATCTAGGCAGCGCAGAGGAAATTCTTCGGGCGGATGTACAGAAGCAGATTCTCCTGATGAAGCAGGAGTTGGGAATAAAGAATGTCCATATCTGGGGACTGTTTTCGGAAGAGATGCTGATCAGTGTTGAAAAAAAGGAAAACTATAACTTCAGCAGGATAGATCAGGTCATGGATTTCCTCGTCTCAAACCAGATGATCCCTTTTATCGATCTGGGGTTTCATCCAAAGGAACTTTACGGAGCAGGCGGAACGATCCTGTACAGAGAAAAGGAAAGCGGTTATGAAGACCCCGCCGGATACCAGGCAATGATCGGTGAATTCGTGAGACATTGTACAGAAAGATACGGAAAAGAGGAGACGGAAAGATGGGAATTTGAAATTTCAAAGGATGACCGGCTGTTTCTGCATGGAGGGAAAAAGTTTTTTGAACTGTATGAATCGGTGAGACATACGATCAAAGATATGATCCCTGGAGCACGGGTCGGCGGGGGAGCCATTTTCATTTATGATGATCTGAGCATTTTGAGGGAGTTCCTGTCAGGGTGGAAAAAAAGAAAAAGACTGCCGGACTTTCTGTCAATCTGGATCTATCCATACGAGCTTCTGGCTGATGATAAAAAAGAAAAGAACCTGTTTGTCACAGGAAATCCGGATTATATATGCGAGAAAGTCTCGAAAGCACGCAAAATTGTGGATGAATATGCTGACATCCCCCTGTTTGTAACACGGTGGGACATCTCGCTGTCCTGCAGGAATTTTCTGAATGAAAGCTGTTACAGAGCGGCTGCCTTGATCAAAAACACGGTTTCCTGTCTTGGAAAAGTGGGAATGATGTCTTGTTTTGGAAGTACGGATCTCCTGTGCGACTTCTATGATTCTTCGGGATCAATCTTCGGGGGATATGGCCTGATCACCAGAGACGGGATCAGAAAACCTGCCTTTTATGCACTTCAGTTTTTGCAGAAGATGGGGAAATTTCTTATTGCGCGTGGAGAAAATTATTTTATTACATGTGACGAAAGAAATGATCTGTATCTTATTATCTTTAACTGCTGCAGGATGGATACGATCTTCTATCAGGAGCAGAAAGAAGATATCGGTCCGGAAAAAGTGGACCGGCTGTTCGAAAAAGAACGGATCGATATCCAGCTTATTTTGAAAAATATGGAAAAGGGAAAATATATAATCAAGAAAAGCAGCCTGGGGCCGGAACAGGGAAGCCTGCTGGATGCGTGGAAGAAACTGGGATATAAGAAAAATCTTGACAGGGAGGAAATACGATACCTGAATTCCGTGTGTGTGCCCCAGCTGGAATATGACGATTATCAAGTGAAAACAGGCACGATGACGGTCAACACATCACTGCAGGCAAACGAGATTCAGCTGTATCGTATCCGCCGTGATTGTGAGTGATTTCCGCAAGATCAGTGCAGATCAATGCTCTTTTCTGTATTGCTCCGGCGTCATGCCGACTTCACGGCGGAAAAGCTTTCCGAAATAACTGGGGCTTTCAAAACCGCACATTTTTGAGATTTCGGTTACTTTTTTATCAGGATACTGGATCAGATAGATCTTTGCATGACTGATCCTCAGCATGAGGAGATAATGCATGATCGTCTGGTCCATTTCTTTTTTAAAGACGGAGCACAGGTATTCCTTCGCCAATCCGGTAATATCAGAAAGATCGGTGAGAGTGACCGGGTGGGAAAAGTTTTTCTCAAGATAATCCAGAGCAATCCGTAGAGTTTCATTTTCCGGAACCAGTTCCGAGGGGCTGAGATATTTGATATCCCGGGATAGCCCGAGAAGAAAACGATAGCACTCGACAGAGAGGCTTTCACCTTTAAAAGAAGAATCTCCGGAGACGTAAATACGGTAAAAGCGTTCAATGGCATTCTTGAAAATGTCCGGATGGGGTATGTGATACACACCGGAGGAGACCATGGACAGACTGTGCAGCAGGCTGGAACAGACCGGTCCGTCAAAGCCGGCAAAGTGAACGGTCCAGTCTTCAGACAGACTGCGGTAAATATGAGGAATATCCGGATAGATGAGGAGCCCCTGCCCTTCTGATACTACAGAGCGCTGATGGTCCGAGATGAATTCCCCTTTCCCTTTTACGCAGAGAAACCATTGATACAGCGCGAGACCGGCAGGACGGTTGATGGGTTCCTGCCGATGGCTGATTCCAAGAAGACGCAGATTTATGGGAAGATCCTCCATGGGAGCGGACAGCGATAAGATCATATATTTTTCTCCTTCCCGGCAGTCATAAATCTGCCATGATATCTTAATATTCTTATATAAATATTATAATATTAAGATTGAGGGGAAAGGTCAAGAAGAACTATAATATTTATAAGAAAAGTCCGGACTGAAAATTAAAAACGAGGAGAAGATGATTATGAAGCAGATACCACAGATCAGAGAAGTAAACGGGATCCAGACGTTATATGTAGACGACGAACCTTTTTTTATCCTTGGCGGTGAGATACACAATTCTGCGTCCAGCAGCCTTTCTTATATGGAGAGGGAAGTATGGCCGAATTTGAGAGATCTGAACATGAATACCGTCGTCGCCCCTCTTTACTGGGAACAGATTGAGGCTGAAGAGGGAAATTATGATTTTGAGGTGATGGACGGTCTGATCAGGCAGGCGCGTGAAAACGGAATGCATCTTGTCTTCCTTTGGTTTGGCCTTTGGAAGAATGCAGAGTCCATGTATGTCCCGGGGTGGATGAAAAAGAGTACAGAGATTTATTTCAGGGCGGAAAAGCCGGACGGAAAGAAGATTAACGCGATCTCACCTCTGTGTGAGGCAGCCGTAGAAAAGGATGCAGCAGCGTTTGCCGCGATCATGAAACACATCCGAGAGACAGACGGGGAAGAGTCCACAGTGATCATGATGCAGGTGGAAAACGAGATCGGTCTGATGGGAACAGACAGGGATTACAGCGTGCAGGGGCAGAAAGCGTTCGGGGAGCAGATCCCGGCAGAACTGGCAGAATGTTTCGGAAAGAACGGCACATGGACAGAGGTGTTTGGTGAGGAGGCCGGAGAAGCATTTATGGCATATTATTTTGCGTCGGCGGTGGAGAAGATCACTTCGGCGGGAAGAAAAGAGTATCCGCTGCCCTGTTATGCAAACGCTTGGCTGAAACAGTATCCCTGGTATCCGGGATCTTATCCGTCAGGAGGTCCGGTAAAAGAAATGCATAAGATCTGGAAAAAGACAGCACCGTCCCTGTTTACCCTGGCTCCGGATATCTATGTGCCCTATGTGGCGGAGATTCTGGACAGATACGGATATGACGGGAATCCGCTCTTTGTTCCGGAAGTGAGAAAGGATGCCATGACCTCTTCTTACTGCATGTATGCATTTACAGCAAAGAACGCCATCGGCTATTCACCCTTTGGCATTGAAGAACTTGCACTTCCGCCGGAAGCAGTGGACAAGCCGCCGATGGAAGTGATGATCGCGCTGAATATCGATCCGTCTGCATTTGACATTACAGGAAGCAAAGAATATCTGAAAAAGACTTATGGACTGATCGATCAGATGAAACCTCTTCTCCTGAAATACAGGGGTACAGATCAGATGAAATCTTATGTGAAGAAATCCGAGACGGATTTTGGTACGTTCCTCCGGTTTTCCGACTATGATCTTCTGGTTGGTTATTCTCCGAAGCAGAGCGCGAAACCGTTGTCAGCAGGCACTGTGATCGCGCTGGAAAAGAACAGATTCCTCCTTGTGGGAATGAACTCTCAGTTTACCTTTATGCCGAAGACAGGAGAGCCGCTCACAGTGGATTATCTGAAGATCGAGGAAGGTACGATCGAAAACGGCGAATGGAAACCGGGCAGAGTCATGAATGGAGATGAGAAAATGTCGCTCCGTTTCGGGGATATGCCGTCCTGCATGATGGTGAAATTATATAAATACTGATTCGCAAAAATAATAAGATGAAAACATAAGACAGCTCCGCAGCTCTGCGGCAGACGATCGTCTACCGCGGAGTACGGGGCTGTTCTTTCTTCATCTGGATTTTGAATGTCCTAAACAGACCGAGATGCATGTTGTCTGTCATGATCTCCTCAATGTCCTTCATTGACACAGTATCATAGTATTTGAACCACCAGAGGATAAGGGACATCATATTTGATGCGAAGAGGTGTGCATACAGATCCGCGTATTTCTCTTTCTGGGGAGTGCGGTCCGCGACCGGTTTCATGGTGGCAAGGATATTGTCATGAACGATCCGCGTCATCTCGTTAAAGACGGGCTGATCCAGGGAGGTGCTCCAGAGGATCTCATAGATTTCTTTTTTTTCGGCAATAAAGGTCAGGGCCGCCTCAAAGTTTTTGATATAGCTGATATTATGGATCGTGGACGGTTCGGCATTGATAAATTCCACATTGATATTTTCACGGAATTCATCCAGGGTTTTTCTCAGGTATTTTTCCAGAAGATCATACTTGTCCAGGTAATATTTGTAGAAAGTAGACCGGTTGATGAGTGCGTTTTTACACAGCATTTCCACGGTGATCTTGTGAAAGGGGCAGACCTTCAGGCTGTCCAGGAGAGCACAGTCGATCTGTTTCAGTGTTTTGATGATTCTCAAGTCAGTTTTTGCCATGATGTGATCCCTTTCTGGATAATTTCCCCGGGAGGATCAGTGTGAAAATATCCTGCCGACGCCATTAAGATTGTGATCTGCCATAAAAATGAGTTAAACAACATAACGGCATGAAACGTTGCTTAACCGACAAAAAAAATCAACTTAATGATAGGCGTGAAATCTTTGGGTTGTTAAAATTATATCAAAGAAGATCTCCCGGGATTTTTCTGTAATTATTAAAACTATTTTATCATATTCCGAAGGAATCAGTAAACAAAAAGGAGGAAAAGGATTTATGGAAGTTACGATTCAGATCGACGGGAAAGAAATCCGGACAGAGCAGGGCGCCAATGTACTGGAAGCAGCTCTGACAAACGGGATATATATCCCGCACTTATGTCATCATCCGGATCTGCCGGATATCGGATCCTGCCGTCTGTGTATTGTGGAAGTGGAGGGACGTGAAGGGGTCTGTCCCTCCTGCAGGCTGGAGGCGGAAGAAGGAATGAAGATCCGTACAGACAGCGAGCAGATCAGCCATCTGCGAAAACTGTCTATGGAGCTGATCCTTGCGGCCCATCCGGAGGACTGCTCCACCTGTCCGAAATACGGGCAGTGCGAGATGCAGACCCTGATCCAGTATATGGGTGTGTCAGCGACGAGAATGAATACGAGGGTCAAGGGAATCAAAATGGATGACAGGAACCCTCTGATCATTCATGATATGAACCGATGCGTTCTCTGCGGGCGCTGCGTGCGTGCCTGCAATGACCTGAGAGGTGTAGGTGTGCTTCACTACAACAAGAAAGATATGGAGACTTATGTGGGAACTCTTCACGACCGGCTCCTGAAAGATTCGGACTGCCGTTTCTGCGGCGCATGCGCCGAGGTATGTCCGACCGGGACGATCCGGGATGTGATGAACTATACCGCGGTAGAGAAAAAGGATACTCTGATTCCCTGCCAGGCAGCATGCCCGGCTCATGCAGATGTCCCCAGATATGTCCGTTTTGTGAAAGAAGGGAAAATGGAGGAGGCGACGGCTGTTATCCATGAGAAGATCCCGTTCCCGGAATGTCTCGGACATATCTGCGCCCATGCCTGTGAGGGAAACTGCAGGCGCGGCGAGGTAAATGAGGCTGTCTCCATCCGGAATATCAAGAGATACGCGGCGGAACACGCAAATAACGAGATGTGGAAAAAGAACAGCAAGCATCTTCCTTCCACCGGAAAGAAAGTCTGTGTCGTCGGCGGAGGTCCGGCCGGAATGACAGCGGCGTACTATCTGGCGAAACAGGGACATAAGACAGTGCTCAAAGAGGCGATGCCGAAGCTGGGAGGTCAGATGCAGTACGGAATCCCCTCTTACCGTCTGCCCAGAGAGGTTGTGGACAGAGAGGCGGGATATCTTCAGGACGCAGGAGTGAAAGTGGAGACGGACTGCCGGGTTGAGGATCCGAAAGCTCTTCTGAAGGAGTATGACGCAGTGTTGATGGCCATCGGAACTCATATGGGAGTCCGTCTTCCCATGGAAGGGAATGACCTTCCCGGGGTTCTTCTCAACGCAGATTTTCTTCAGAACGCGGCAATGGGAAAAAGGACAGGGATGGGCAAACGGGTGATCGTCCTCGGCGGCGGAAACGTTGCTTTTGACTGTGCGAGAACCGCAGTCCGACTGGGCGCAGAGGAGATCCATCTTGCCTGCCTTGAGGCAAGGGAGAACATGCTGGCGGACGACGAGGAGATTGAGCAGGCTCAGGAGGAAGGGATCCATGTTCACCCGGCACATACCTTCGAGCGTATCTGCGGCACGGACCATGTGACAGGAGTGGAGTTCTGCAATGTCAAGAGCTTTACCTTCGACGAGAACAGAAGAGCTGTCATCGAAAAGGAAGAGGGCTCCAACCATGTGATCGAAGGAGACACGGTGATCTTTGCGGTAGGCCAGAGAGCGCAGATCACAGCAGACGCGGGGCTGGAACTGGGAAGAGGCAATTCCATAGCTGTGAAGGATGAAAGCCTTGCCACGAGCGTGGACGGAATTTTTGCCTGCGGCGACGCTGTGTATGGCACAAAGACCGTGATACAGGGCGTGGCATCCGGAAGAGAGGCCGCCTCTGAGATTGACCGGTACCTTGGCGGAGACGGAGATATTTCCGAGGTACTTGCACCGGTACAGGAGAAGAATCCGTGGATTGGTAAAATCGAGGGATTCGGATATCTTGAGAGAGCAAAGGAACAGTTCGTGCCTGTGGAAGAAAGAAGAGACAACTTTGATCCGATCAGCAGCGGAATCTGTGATGCTGAGATCTGCGGTGAGGCAGGAAGATGTCTGCAGTGTGATCTGAGATTCAACATTACAGGGCACAGACTATGGAGCGATTATACAGATCAGGAGGTGGCAGAATGAGTCTTTTAACAAACAATACAGACGCTCTGGCCAGGGTGGCAGGACTTGACCGGTCAGCGATAGAAGAAAAGGCCGGAACTCTGCCGGAGACAGAGGGCAGAGTGCTGGCAGCGCTGTACAATGCGGACACAGAGGGAAAGATGAATATGCTGCTTCACTCCAATCCGGCGGGGATCGTTGCGGGACTGGCGGCGGCGGTAAAACTGACCGGAGCCTGCGGAGCTGTGATCGTTACAGCCTGCGGGATCAATGAGCAGGAGTACATAGCGGCGGCCGGAACCGCAGGGCTGGATCTGACGATTGAGAAGAAAGAGATGGTAGATAAGACCGCTCACAAAAAAGACCTTATGATGACTTTTGAGGAAGCAGCGGCGCTTGCCGACAGGCTGACCGGGGCAGAAACGGGAGTATTCATTGCAGTCAACGATCAGGTTCCCGTGGAGGCTGACCCGGAGACGCCGGTGGCAGATCTGCTTGGAGGGGAAGAGTTCCGGGGAATCATTGCCGGACACAGATTTTATACTCCTGAGGAAGTGAAAGATCTGAAAGCGGGAACTCTCAAGACCTGGGGCGGGTACATACGCACGATAAAGGATACAGACTGTGCTGTGGATCTGGCGAAGAAGGAAGTGCTGGCTCTTCGGAAAAAGAGCTGTGGAAAATGCACCTTCTGCCGGGAGGGACTGTACCAGATCTCCCGGATCCTGGATGAAGTAACTTCTGGCCGTGGAAGTCTGGAGGACCTTGCTCTGGCAGATGAGATCGGAAAAGCGATGGAGATATCCTGCAACTGCAGCCTGGGCGACAGGGCAGGATTTCCGGCAGTATCTCTCCTCCAGGCATTTGGAAGTGAGACGGAGGCGCATATCCGCAGAAAGGAGTGTCCCGCAGAGGTATGTCTGGCGCTCACAAACTTCTACATCGACCCCAAATTCTGTGTTGGAAGCGGGGCATGTGTGGACGTCTGTCCGGAGCACTGCATAGAAGGAAAAGACGGGTATGTGTCCAGGATCGATGAGTTTGACTGTACACGATGCGGAAAATGTCTGGATGTTTGCGCCCAGGGCGCCGTGAAGAAGGTATCCGGGCGTATGCCCAAGCTGCCGGCCAAGAGAGCAAGGCTTAAGGGTGCAGCTGCCGCAATGGGAACGGGAGCAGAGAAAGAGAAGAAAGTGCACAGCACCAGAAGGAAACGTGCCTATGCATCCATCGGGGCAGGAACTCAGAGTGCTCCGGTGAAAAAAGAGGAAAAAACGGCTCAGACCGAAAAAAGAGCGGAGGTTAAGATCATGAAGACATTAGAGACAGATGTTGTCATCGTGGCAGGAGGTCCCGCAGGGCTTGCGGCTGCCATCACAGCAGGTGAAAACGGACTGAAATCCATTATTCTTGAGAAATCGTCAACCACAGGAGGGGCAGCCAATATGGGAATGGGACCGTTGGGAATTGACACAAAGATCCAGAAGGCAAACTTCAATAACATCAGCGTACAGGAAGCGCTGGATATGCATATGCAGTATACTCACTACCGTGTGGATGAGGATCTTGTGCAGACTTACTTTAATAAGAGCGCGGATACGATTGAATGGCTTCAGGAGATGGGCGTGGAGTTCGCGGGAGCATTCCGCTACTTTAAAGAGTCCGAGGCGACATGGCATATCGTCAAACCGGAGAACGGTGTGATCGGACCCCGTGCGGCAGGTCCGATGATCCGGAAGATGACAGAGCGCGCGAAAGAACTTGGAACAGAGATCCTTCTTGAGACGCCGGCGGTATCACTGATCACAGAGAACGGAAAGGTATGCGGCGCAAAGGCAGTAGATAAAGACGGAAATGGCATCGAAGTAAGAGGAAAAGCTGTGGTCGTGGCAACCGGAGGATTCGGAAACAACAAGGAAATGCTCAAAGAAGAGTTCGGTCTGAACCTTGGAGAAGACTTCTTCCCGTTCCAGATCCCGGGTATTACCGGAGACGGACTGCGTATGATGTGGGAAATAGGGGCTGAAAAATTCGGCGCCAACATTGAGGCAATCTATCAGATCCCGGACAACCTGAACTGGTTCCTTCTTGACGCAGTGCTCCGCCAGCCGAACCTGCTCATCAACCAGCTTGGAGACCGTTTCATGAACGAGGGCGATATGGGAAATACAACCTATGCCGGAAATGCACTTCATCTTCAGCCCGGCAACTATGGGTACTGCATCATGGATGAGAGCATTCTGAAAGAGTATAAGAAGAACGGACCGGATATCGTGGATATCGTACATCCGGCAGAGGCGTTCATTGCCTTTGACGGCCAGGCTGCACAGGCTGTGGAGCAGGGATATGAGGGATACATCGAGGCTGTGACTGTGGAAGAACTGGCCGAGAAGCTTGGCATCGATGCGGAAAAACTGCAGGATACCATCGACGAGTACAATGAGATGTGTGAGACCGGCGTGGACACCAAGTTCCACAAACCGCAGAAATACCTGCATCCGATCACGGGAAAGGGAAAATATCTGGTAGGAAAATACTATCTGGCAGCATACGGAACCGTGGGAGGCGTCAGGATCAACAAATACTGTGAAGTTCTGGACAACAATCAGATGCCCATCGAGGGTCTTTACAGCGCAGGGTCTGACGCAAATACGATCTACGGAGACAGTTACAACTTTACGCTTCCCGGAAACACGATGGGATTTGCCATCAACTCCGGACGTATGGCCGGGGAGAGTGTGGCAGAGTACATCCGCGACTGTGAAGAATGATGAAGTGCAGGGGGAGATACTATGTCTGAGAAATGGGATAATCTGACTCTGGCATTCTGCATTGCACTGATGCCGCCTATCTGGGCGGTGCTGGCGCCTCATATCGGAGTGTCCACAGGAGCGGTGGCGCTGATCTGTGCCGGGGTCTATGTGGCGAACGGAAACAGGTCTTCCGACGCCCTGAAGATCTCTATCGGCTTTCTGTTGGGAGATTTCTGGGCGTGGGCAGCCCTCCAAGTCATGGATCTGATGAACTGGAATCCGGATCTGGAACTGTTTGTCACCCTGTTCGTCATGGGCGGTCTGGCCGTCCTGATCTCCGGACTTGCGCCAAAATGGATCTTCTGTCCTTCCTGGCTGTGCGGATGGGCCATCGGGCTTACGATCATGTCGCCGCTGGGGATGGACGGGATGAAAGGATATCCGGTCCAGATCGGTGCTGCAATGCTGGCGGGAGTCTGGTATGTGGGACTGCTTCTTGACAGAGTGCAGAAGTGGATGATGAAACTGATAGGAAAATAAAAGCCGTGCCGCAGAGAAACAGGTAAAGACAGTCTCTGTGGCGGGGCGGAAAGGGAGAGGTTAAGGCATGAAAAAAGTAGGAGTGAGCCGGGAAGAAAAACAGCTTCCCTATTATAAATATTTTGAGCAGGATCTGGCTCCTGTTCCGGAGGAAAAACTGGCTGTGCTGGAAGCGGGATCCCAGAAGGAGAAAAAAGCGGTCCCCTTTGACCGGAAGGATCTTTTCCTTGCAGGAAAGGACGACGATTACTGCCAGGTGGGATACGGGATCATGGACGACGGGACCGGATTCGTGTGCAACACCACCTATATGCCGGGTGTGACCGCAGAGATGCTGGACTGGTGGTTCCCGTGGCACAGCGTGGGTTCGGATCTGAGATATAAGATCTGGGATCCAGAGGATCACTATTTCGCGAGGGCGGACAGAGTGGACTATGTGTGTGATCCTGCTGTTCCGATGAACCAGAAAACGTGGGGTGTGAACCACTATATCATGGAAGATGTAGGACCGGGACCGGAGTTTCTGAAGCTGTGCTTTAAGAAGCCTTCGGATTTCGGATACGATCCCTCCATTATAGGAAGTGAAAAATGTCAGTCTATGGTCTGCGCGATCGGAGAGAGTTCCTGTGCGGCTGCAATGACCCACAAATGGTATCCATACAAGGACGGTGTGATGTTCTGTTCCAGATTCTGGATCGGATTCGGCGTGGTGGATGGCAAGATCGTAAAGACACTTCCGGATGGCGTGAGCATCCCGGAGTTTGCGCCGAAGGGACTGTTTGCACATAATATCAAAGAGTTCTCCAATCTTGCGGCAATACTGCCTAATGTGTACGAAGAGAACAAAGGAGATTTGTAAAGATAAATATTGAGGCTCCATTTTCCTTGTGTTATAGTATATTCAGTGTAAAATCTGGTCAGGAAAGGAAGAGCGCGGATGAAAACGGTGGAGAATGTAAAGATTTATCGCGATAAATATGCTGCTCTGCCTGAGCGGTTTGTGCAGAAGATAGAATCTGACCTGAACTGCATTTTGAAGAAAAAGATTCCCGGGCTAAAAAAGGTATATCTTTTCGGGAGCTGCGCCCGCGGGAAAGTGCGCAGTACCAGCGATATCGATCTTCTGATCGTTACAGAGAAAAAAATGCAGGACCGCACTCTTGCAGCGGATATCCGATGGACACTGGATGAACCAAGAGATGGCGTGAGAACAGATGTGGTGTACAGAAATGAGGAGACGTGCGGAGAATCCTCCGTTTTCGACAGAGAGCTGGAACGTGATAAAAAACTGATACTGGAGGTGGAGGAATGATCAGAAATTCTTATTTGGATATCGCAGAGAACGATCTT
>DWVT01000162.1 GCA_019120075.1 Candidatus Mediterraneibacter excrementigallinarum | reverse complement strand
CCGCGGATCGTTTCTTTGAGAACTCCTTTCGCCTCGCCCGTGCCAAAACGGGGACAGGTGCAGTCGACCAGATAGTTATTCATTTTGTAATTGACATACAGGGGGGATTCGGTTACTTCGTTGATCGTGTTCTCCCGGAATGATACGATATAATCGTTCACTTTCTGACCCAGTTCCCGGCAGCTTTCCATTGCCGCGATCTTTAACGGGGCCACAGGGAGAGTCTTTTCCAGTAATTCGATATTCGTTGACATGTTTTTCTCCTGTGATAATAGATGTTATCGCAACAGCCGCATATATTATGCAGAGCTGTCCTATGTGTTGTCCGTCTGCAGGGCAGACTGTTTCCATATATCTTTATATCATTTTTTGTTTCTAAATTCAAGCACGGCTTTGCGGGGCGTGAGAATTATGTTATACTGAAGTTGCAGTCCGCACAGAGGAGAAAAAAGCACGGGGCTGAAGAGGACCGGTGCATCATCCTCTTCCTCAGTGCGGGAACGATAACTGACTGAGGAGTTTGGACCATTGAAGAGAAAACATGAACATATCGTAGAAAACGTGGAAAAAGACAGTATTGCCGAAGAACTGGGGATTGAGCCTGGGGACAGGCTTCTCTCCATCAACGGACAGGAGATCGAAGATATCTTTGATTATCAGTATTATGTAGAAGACGGGGAACTTCTCCTTTTGATTGAAAAACCGGATGGGGAACAGTGGGAGCTGGAGATCGAGAAAGATCCGGACGAGTCTCTTGGCATCGGATTCGGGGCAGGACTGATGGACGAGTACCGTTCCTGCTGCAATCGGTGCATCTTCTGTTTTATCGATCAGATGCCGCCGGGGATGCGGGATACCCTGTATTTTAAGGACGACGATTCCAGACTTTCTTTCCTCCAGGGAAATTATGTGACTCTGACCAATATGAGTGAACATGATATTGACCGGATCATCCGGTACCGTCTTGAGCCTATAAATATTTCTTTCCAGACCACGAATCCGGAACTGAGGTGCAGGATGCTCCACAACCGTTTCGCCGGTGACGCCCTGAAAAAAGTTGATCTTCTCTATCAGGGCGGGATCGAGATGAACGGTCAGATCGTGCTCTGTAAAGGAGTAAACGACGGAGAGGAGCTGGAGAGATCCATCCGGGATCTGACGGGATATCTGCCGCTGCTCCGGAGTGTATCGGTTGTACCGGTAGGGCTGACCAGGTTCCGGAACGGATTGTATCCGCTGGATCCATTTACAAAAGAAGATGCTCAAAAAGTGCTGGAGGTTATCCACCGCTGGCAGAAAAAGATCTATGATGAGTACGGCCTGCATTTCATCCACGCAGGAGATGAATGGTATCTCCTGGCAGAAGAGGAAGTACCGGAGGAGGAGCGGTATGACGGTTATCTCCAGCTGGAAAATGGCGTGGGGATGCTTCGGCTTCTTTTCAACGAGTTTGACGAAAGGCTCGCCGAGATGAAAGGGGATGACAGGAGAAGAGAACTCTCCGCGGCAACCGGGAAACTTGCCTTTCCTTATATCAAACGGATGGCAGAGCGGATCGAGGAGAAATATCCCGGAGTGAAGATTCATGTCTACTGTATTCGCAACGATTTTTTCGGAGAGCGGATCACTGTTTCCGGACTGGTCACGGGGCAGGATATCATGGCCCAGCTGAAAGGAAAAGAACTGGGCAGCACGCTGCTTCTTCCCTGCAATATGCTGAAAGCAGATGAGGATGTTTTTCTGGATGACCTGACAGTAAAAGACGTATCTGATGCTTTACAAGTCCGGATCGATATTGTAAAATCAAGCGGGCGGGATCTCGCTGACGCTTTTGCGGGGCAGGATCCTGAAGCAGCACGGAGAGAATGATTCAAGGAAGGTAATGATAAAATGAGTAAACCGGTAGTAGCTATTGTGGGGCGCCCGAATGTGGGAAAATCCACACTTTTTAATGCTCTGGCTGGGGAGAAGATCTCCATCGTTAAGGATACGCCCGGAGTTACAAGAGACAGGATCTATGCGGATATATCCTGGCTGGATAAAGAATTTACTATGATAGATACGGGAGGGATCGAACCCGACAGCAGGGATGTGATCCTCTCTCAGATGAGAGAGCAGGCGCAAATCGCCATCGATACGGCGGATGTGATCATTTTCATCACAGATGTGCGTCAGGGACTTACTGATGCGGACTCCAAGGTCGCTGATATGCTGAGAAGATCCGGGAAACCGGTGGTCCTGGTAGTCAATAAGGTGGATAATTTTGAAAAGTTCATGCCGGATGTGTATGAGTTCTATAACCTGGGGATCGGGGATCCTGTTCCAATCTCTGCATCTTCCCGGCTGGGACTGGGAGATATGCTGGAAGCAGTTGCGGAGCATTTCCCGGAAGGGGCAGGACAGGCGGAAGAAGACGACCGTCCGAGGGTTGCCATTGTCGGAAAGCCCAATGTGGGAAAATCCTCCATCGTAAACAAGCTGCTGGGGGAGAACCGGGTGATCGTCTCGGATATTGCCGGGACAACCAGGGACGCAGTAGATACGGAGATCGTCCACAATGGGAAAGAATATATCTTTATCGATACGGCAGGGCTCCGCAGAAAGAACAAGATCAAGGAGGAACTGGAGCGATACAGCATCATCCGCACTGTCACTGCGGTGGAGCGGGCTGATGTGGTGCTCATGGTCATTGACGCGACAGAGGGGGTGACCGAGCAGGATGCAAAGATCGCCGGGATCGCTCATGAGAGAGGAAAGGGCGTTATCATCGTGGTGAACAAGTGGGATGCCATCGAGAAGAATGACCGGACCATGAGAGAATATGAGGCGAAGATCCGCCAGACTCTCTCCTATATGCCATATGCGGAGATCATGTATGTCTCTGCGCTGACAGGACAGAGACTGAGTAAACTGTATGACATGATCGACATGGTGATCGAAAATCAGACTCTGAGGATTGCCACAGGTGTTTTAAATGAGATCATGACAGAGGCTGTGGCAATGCAGCAGCCCCCGTCGGACAAGGGAAAGAGACTTAAGCTCTATTACATTACCCAGGTCTCGGTGAAACCGCCTACGTTCGTAATCTTTGTCAATGACAAGGAACTGATGCATTTTTCTTACACCAGATATCTGGAAAACAAGATCAGGGAGGCTTTTGGCTTCCGTGGGACTTCACTGAAGTTCTTCATAAGAGAGAGAAAGGAAAAGGAGCAGTAGAGGGATGGAACGTTTGGTATGCCTTGCAGTCGGGTATGTGTGCGGACTGCTGCAGACCGGCTATATTGTCGGAAAGATGAATCACATTGATATCAGGAAACAGGGAAGCGGAAACGCGGGGACGACCAACGCGCTGCGCGTCATCGGATGGAAAGCGGGAATTCTGACGTTTTTCGGAGATGTGCTCAAGTGTGTTGTGGCGGTGGTGATCACCTGTCTTCTCTTCCGGGGGAGCGATTGTCTGCCGCTGCTGGCGATGTACGCCGGGGCGGGAGTGACTCTGGGACACAATTTCCCGTTTTATATGAACTTCAAAGGAGGAAAAGGGATCGCCGTGATGGCGGGGCTTGTGGCGGCAAACAGTTTCTGGTGTCTGCCGGAGAGTCTGCTGATGATCCCGGTCACCCTTGCTTTTTTCCTGGTTCCGGTGATCATTACAAGGTACATATCAGTGGGATCCCTTATGGCATATACGGCATTTCTCATTGAGATGATCCTGGCAGGGCAGAGAGGCATGCTGGATATGGAACCGGCAAGACTGTATGAGCTTTATATTCTGTTGTTCCTGATGACGGCGCTTGCGTTCTACCGCCATCGTGCGAACATCGGCAGGCTTATGTCGGGAACTGAGAATAAATTCGGAGCAAAGAAAAAGGAGTAGACGATCATGGCAAATGTAGGTGTGCTCGGCGCGGGAAGCTGGGGAACGGCTCTTTCCGTCCTGCTGAGCGATAACGGTCATCAGGTAACAGTGTGGTCTATCGATAAGGATGAGGTGAAGATGCTCGATGAGAAGAGAGAACATCTTCAGAAACTGCCCGGGGTAAAGCTTCCTCAGGATATGGTCATCACCAATGACATGGAAGAGGCTATCCGGGACAAGGATTTCCTTGTTCTCGCAGTACCTTCTATCTATACCAGGTCGACGGCGCGGAATATGCGCCCTTATGTGGCGGAAGGACAGATCATCGTGGACGTGGCGAAAGGAATCGAAGAGTCCACTCTGAAGACTCTCTCCGTCCAGATCGAGGAGGAGATTCCACAGGCGGATGTGGCTGTCCTTTCAGGACCCAGCCATGCGGAGGAAGTGGGAAGAAAGCTTCCGACTACCTGTGTGATCGGCGCGAAGACGCGGAAGACGGCGGAGTATCTCCAGTCTATGTTTATCAGCAAGGTATTTCGCGTCTACACCAGTCCGGATATCCTGGGGATTGAGCTGGGCGGTTCCCTGAAAAATGTCATCGCTCTGGCAGCAGGTATTGCGGATGGTCTCGGATACGGGGACAACACAAAAGCTGCTCTCATCACCAGAGGAATCGCGGAGATCGCCCGGCTGGGCGTGAAAATGGGCGGCAAGATTGAGACTTTTACCGGACTTACCGGTATCGGTGACCTGATCGTCACCTGCGCCAGTGTCCACAGCCGGAACCGCAAGGCTGGCTACCTGATGGGTCAGGGCAAGTCCATGCAGGAGGCAATGGACGAGGTAAAGATGGTGGTGGAAGGTGTCTATTCTGCAAAGGCGGCTGCCAGGCTTGCGGAAAAGTATGATGTGTCCATGCCGATCGTTGTGGAAGTGAACAAGGTCCTCTTTGAAGGAAAATCCCCGGCGGAAGCTGTGGATGATCTGATGATGAGAGAGTCCCGGAGCGAGAATATGGCGCTTATGTGGGACGAATAGAGGAAACTTCCTGAAAAACAGAAGAAAGAAAGTCATAACCCCCCTGGACGCTGCATAAATTGGTATCAGCAGAACAAGGGGGTATTTCTATGGATTCATTTCAGGTATACAGGGATATGAAGGCACGGACGAACGGGGAGATCTACATCGGCGTCGTCGGTCCGGTTCGGACAGGCAAGTCAACGTTTATCAAGCGTTTTATGGATCTTCTTGTCCTGCCTAATATGACGGATGAGCATGCAAGGGAAAGAACGCAGGATGAACTGCCCCAGTCCGCGTCCGGAACGACGATCATGACGACGGAGCCTAAATTTGTTCCCAAGGAGGCAGCGGTTGTGCGGCTTTCTGAAGACGTGGAGGTAAAGATCCGGCTGATCGACTGTGTAGGGTACATGGTGGAGGGGGCGTCCGGACACATTGAGAATGACAAGGAGAGACAGGTGAAGACGCCCTGGTTCGAGTACGAGATCCCTTTTACAAAAGCAGCGGCTATCGGGACTCAGAAGGTGATCCATGACCACGCCACCATCGGGTTTGTGGTGACAACGGACGGGAGCGTGACAGATCTGCCCAGGGAAAACTACATCCCTGCGGAGGAGAAGACGGTGAAAGAACTCCAGTCAATCGGAAAGCCCTTCCTTATCCTCCTGAACTGCCGCAAGCCCTACTCTGAGGAGGCGAAAGCCCTGAAGAACGAACTGGAGGAGAAATATAAAGTCTCCGTCTTTCCTGTCAACTGTGAGCAGCTCAAGACAGAGGATATCCATGAGATCATGCGTCAGGTGCTCTATGAATTCCCGATCACGGAAGTGGAGTTTTATCTTCCAAAATGGGTGGAGATGCTTTCAAGGGATCACAGGATCAAGCAGGATCTTCTGGAGAACATAAAGAAGGTGATGGATAACATCGAGGACATCCGCAGTGCTGTTTCCCGGCCCGTTGAGGCAGACAGCCCATACATAAACAGCATCGCGGTGGAAAAGATCGAGATGGATACGGGAAAGGTCAGGATACGGATCGGATTTGACCAGAAATATTACTATGAAGTCTTAAGTGAACTTACCGGGACGCAGATCCGGGGAGAGTATGAACTGATCACTGCGATGAAAGAACTGTCCGCCATGAAGGAGGAGTTCAGCCAGATCAGGGATGCGTTTACAGATGTAAAAATGAAGGGGTACGGCGTGGTCAGTCCAAGGAAAGAAGATATCCGGCTGGACGATCCCGTTATCATCAAGCAGGGCAGTAAGTACGGGGTGAAGATCCGGTCCGAGGCGCCGTCCATCCATATGATCCGTGCCAATATCGAGACGGAGATCGCGCCAATCGTGGGAAGCGAGAAGCAGGCTGAGGATCTGGTAGAATATATAAAGAAAGAGAGTGAGACTCCGGAGGGAGTCTGGGGGACCAACATCTTCGGAAAATCCATTGAAGAGCTGGTGACGGACGGAATGAGGAATAAGATCACCATGATCAATGACGAGAGTCAGGTGAAGCTTCAGGACACCATGCAGAAGATCGTCAACGATTCCAACGGAGGGCTGGTCTGCATCATTATCTGACACGGGAGCACCGGTTCCTTGACAAGATGCGGAAAATAGGCTAGTATCACAGTAGGAAAAATGTATCTATATTGGAAGGCGCTTCAGCGAAGTGGGCAGAAGCGCCTTCCTGCGTAGGTGACAACAGACATAAAGGAGGAAGTTATGAGCGTACAGTATGAACGTTTGGAAAAATGTTATGAGTATTATAGATCAGTGACTGACTTTAAACCCCGTGTGGGTCTGATCCTGGGGTCGGGCCTTGGCGGATATGCAAAGAACATGAAGGTGGAAAAAGAGATTACTTACGGAGATATCCCTGGATTTCCGGTTTCTACAGTGGAAGGGCATGACGGAAGGTTCCTTCTCGGATATATTGGGGAAGTGCCGGTAGTGGCAATGAAAGGAAGAGTACATTATTATGAAGGGTACTCCATGGAGGATGTGGTTCTTCCCACAAGGCTGATGAAACGGATGGGGATTCAGATCCTTTTCCTGACCAATGCATCCGGCGGGATCAATCCGAAATTCCACGTGGGAGATTTCATGATGATCACGGATCAGATCTCCAGCTTTGTCCCTTCCCCGCTGATCGGCCAGAATGTGTCCGAGCTGGGAGACCGTTTCCCGGATATGACGCATATCTATGATACGGAATTGATGGACCTGATCCGCAGAACTGCCCGGGAGGAAAAGATCACTCTTCAGGAAGGAATCTATCTGCAGACTACTGGGCCGAATTTCGAAAGTCCGGCAGAGGTAAGGATGTACGGCGCTCTTGGAGCGGACGCCGTGGGAATGAGCACCGCATGCGAGGCTATCGCTGCGCGCCATGCGGGAATCCGTGTATGTGGTATCTCCTGTGTATCCAATATGGCCAGCGGGCTTTCTGACGAGGAACTCAGCCATCTGGACGTACAGGCTGTGGCGGATCAGCGCTCCGAGGAGTTTGAGCGTCTGGTGACACGGATCATCGAGCAGCTTTAGAAAAGGAGAAATGAAAATGAACACAAGGATATACAATGCAAGAATACTGACCATGGAAGAGGACAGAGACATCTTTGAGGGAGAACTGTGGATCGAGGGCGATACGGTCACTTATGCAGGCCCTGCAAAGGATGCCGCCGGAAAAAAATGGGATCAGGAGATCGACGCAGAGAAGAACCTGATCATGCCGGGATTTAAAGACGCCCACACACATTCCGCGATGACCTTTCTCCGCTCCCATGCGGATGACATGAAACTGGATGAATGGCTTAACGACCGGGTGTTTCCTGCTGAGGCAAAGCTTACCGACGATGATGTGTACTGGCATACGAAACTTGCTGTGATGGAATATCTGACAAGCGGAATCACCTCTATCTTTGATATGTACATGCACCGGGCAGCTGGAGCAAGAGCTGTGGAGGAGGCAGGATTCCGAAATGTATTCTGCGAGAGCATCAACAACTTCGGAGGAACTCTGGAAGAGGTCGAGGCGGATTACCATACCTATAATCAGGATCCTCACAGGCTTGTCTCGTTCCAGCTGGGATTCCATGCGGAGTACACTACCAGCCGGGAACTGATGGAAGGTCTTGCCGCCCTTGCGGAGAAATACAAAGCCCCGATCTATGTCCATTGTTCCGAGACGAAAAAAGAGGTGGAAGACTGCAGGACACGTACAGGCATGACCCCTGTGGCGTATATGGATTCACTGGGACTGTTCAACTATGGCGGCGGACTTTTCCATGGCGTTCATATGGATGACAGTGATTTTGATATCATTAAGAAGAGAGGACTGTACGTGGTCACTAATCCCGCGTCGAACCTGAAGCTTGCCAGCGGCATCGCGCCGATCAAGCGCTACCTGGATCTGAATATTCCGGTTGCCATCGGAACAGACGGAGCGGCAAGCAACAACTGTCTTGACATGTTCCGGGAGATGTTCCTTGTGACAGGTCTTCAGAAAGCAGTCTGTGACGATCCGGAAGCGGTTCCCGCCATGGAGGTTCTGAAAATGGCCACGGTCAACGGGGCTCATGCAATGGGGATTCCAGAGTGCGATACGCTTGCAGAAGGGAAGAAGGCGGATCTGATCATGATCGATCTGATGCAGCCGAATATGCAGCCTATCCAGAACATCGAGCGCAACGTTGTGTTCAGCGGAAGCAAACAGAATGTCAAGATGACCATGGTCGGAGGAAAAGTCCTTTACAGGGACGGAGAGTTCTTCCTGGACCGCTCCAGAGAAGAAATCTATGCAAAGGCAAATGAGTCTGCCAGAAGGATACTCGGATAGGAAGACGTACGGCAGACAGCATCTGCACACTCTTTTCCGGAGGGGAAGGGAAAAGAGACAGCGGGAATACAGAAAGGGGTACAAATGATGAGAGCAGCAATATTTACACTTGATACCGGGGCATATAAGGCAAAAGCGGAAAGCGCTGCGGCAACTGCACTGAAGCGGATGCTGGAGCATATCGGATTTGAGGTCAAGGCGGCGGGCGTGCTTCCGGAGGAGAAGGACGTGCTCGCCTCCGTGATAAAACAACTCTGTGACAGCGGCTCAGTGGAACTGATCCTGACCACAGGTTCCGTTGGATATCAGATCTCCGACTGCGCGCCGGATGCGGTCCTTGAAACCGCGGACCGTATCCTTCCCGGAATCCCGGAGGCACTCAGAGCATATAATATCCGCTATTCCAAAAAGATGATCCTGGACCGTTCGACAGCGGGAATACGGAACAAAACGCTGATCATCAATCTTCCGGAGAGCGCAAAGCTTGCAAAAGAGGATATGGAATATATTCTTCCGGAAGTTGTGGATGCGGTGGAGACGCTGAGCTTATGATGAAGGTGACATATCTTGGACACAGCGGCTTTCTTCTTGAGATGGAGGACGCGTTCTTCCTTTTTGACTATTATAAGGGGGAGCTTCCACAGATGGATGCCGGGAAGAAAATGTTTGTTTTCGTAAGCCACGGGCATTATGACCATTACCGGAAGGAAGTCTTTTCTCTGAGGGAGCAGTTTGAACAGATCCGTTTCCTTATTTCCTCCGATATTTCCGTGAGAGAAGAAGAGGACGTTATTTCCATAAAGCCAAACGAGGAACGGGAAACGATGGGATGCATGATACGGACTCTGCGCTCTACGGATGAAGGAGTGGCATTTCTGGTGAAATACAGAGGAAAGACAATCTATCACGCGGGAGATCTGAACTGGTGGCATTGGGAAGGAGAGCCGGAGGAATACAACACGGCGATGCGCCGGGCATATCAGTCTGAGATCAACAAACTTCAGGGAGAGAAGATCGATGTTGCTTTTGTCCCTGTTGATCCCAGACTTGGAGAGCAGTACTGCTGGGGACTGGACTGTTTCATGAAGAGGACAGATACAAAACGGGTATTTCCCATGCATTTCTGGGAAAACTATGCGGTCTTTGACCGACTGGCACTGGAGAAACGCATCCAGGCTTATGAGGACAGGATCGTCAGGATCGAGAGGGAAGGACAGACTTTCCTTCTGGAAAAGTAAATCTGACAGAGAGGGAACGATAAGAATATGCTTGTAAAGATCTATACAGACGGAGCGGCGAGAGGCAATCCGGACGGCCCGGGCGGATACGGGACCGTTATGGAGTATGTGGATCCAAAGGGACAGCTTCATGTAAAGGAAATGTCCCAGGGATATGTAAAAACGACCAACAACCGGATGGAACTGATGGCGGTGATCGCCGGGCTGGAGGCTCTGAACCGTTCCTGTACCGTGGAGGTCTATTCGGATTCTCAGTATGTGGTGAATGCATTCAACCAGCACTGGGTTGAAGGTTGGATCCGAAAAGGGTGGAAGCGGGGAAAGAATGAGCCGGTTAAAAATGTGGATCTTTGGAAACGGCTCCTGAAGGCAAAAGAGCCCCATGATGTTTCATTTTACTGGGTGAAAGGACATGACGGACATCCTCAGAATGAGAGATGCGACGAACTTGCAACGACGGCGGCAGACGGTGACGGGCTGATCGTTGACGAGGGAATATGACATTGATAGATGTGGACTGTAACCATGGATATAACGGAATATCAGACAGGAAAGAAAAAGCTGGACAGTTTCTGATTCCGATAGTATAATTGAAAAATGTGTTAAGTAAGACAGACGATCGCGGCTGCATGTGCCGAAAGGCAGCAGACGAGGAAAGTCCGGGCTTCACAGGGCAGGATGCCGGATAACGTCCGGTGGAGGCGACTCCAAGGCCAGTGCAACAGAAATAAACCGCCCGGACAGATGCATGGGGATAACAGGCAGGGACAAAAGCGATCCCGGTTGTCCATATGCATCTGTCCGGGTAAGGGTGGAAAGGCAGTGTAAGAGACTACCGCCTCTCTGGTAACAGCGAGGGCACATGTAAACCCCATCCGAAGCAAGACCGGAAAGAAGCAATGTGGCTGCCCGTCACGCTTCAGGTAGGTCGCTCGAGCACGGCGGCGACGCCGCGCCTAGACAGATGATCGTCCAACGACATAACCCGGCTTATCGTCTTGCTTAACACATTTTTTTAAGAGAGAATATCATAGATGAAACTGAAAAGGGCGCTTCCGGCGAAGGATAATATTCCTTCACGGGAAGCGCCCTTTTTTGCAACGGCGACGAGCCAAAGTCCGGGCGTGCCCGAGACTCTGGCGACCGCTTACAATCCCGGAATGTGCCTTTGGGCACTTCCGGTGATTGAGCCGAGAATGTTATCTTCTCCTGCGGTATTTCTCTTCGCAGTATTTGCATCTGTAAACCTGATTTTCCTCATCTGTGAGAACAAAGACCTGGTCCAGTCCCTGCTCGATGGATGTGATGCATCTCGGGTTTTTGCAGTGGATCACATTGCGGATCTCTTTGGGAAGCTTCAGCTCTTTCT
The DNA here is from genome assembly GCA_019120075.1 of Candidatus Mediterraneibacter excrementigallinarum. Lineage (GTDB taxonomy): Bacteria > Bacillota > Clostridia > Lachnospirales > Lachnospiraceae > Mediterraneibacter > Mediterraneibacter excrementigallinarum. The sequence continues at coordinate 9,156 of DWVT01000162.1, read as the reverse complement.
TTTCGACGATCTTCTCATTCTCAATAATATTGATCGTGATATTGTGATCAATGAATCCGAGGATATCAAGATCCATGAAATCGATGGGGCATTCGATCTTGATAATGTCTTTTCTTCCCATTTTGCTGCTCTTTGCATTTTTGATGATCGCAACACAGCAGTCCAGCTTGTCAAGGTGAAGATATTTATAGATATCCATACTCTTGCCCGCTTCAATATGGTCGAGCACAAAACCTTCCGAAATACTTCCTACGTTCAGTGTACTTTTTATCATTTATCTGTTCCTCTCTTTTTTGAATCCGGTGTCCTGACGAAAGCCAGGAATCATTTATGGAATTTCGTGTATCCTAGTCTACATGAATATCCAACAGTGTCAGGATGAGTGCCATACGCACATATACACCGTACTGTGCCTGGCGGAAATAAGCAGCTCTCGGGTCTTTGTCCACTTCAACGGAAATTTCGTTTACTCTCGGGAGCGGATGCAGTACATACATATCTTCCGGAGCCAGTTTCATTTTATTGTGGTCCAGGATATAGAAATCCTTCATTCTCACATAGTCCTCTTCGTTGAAGAAACGCTCTTTCTGTACTCTGGTCATGTAAAGGATATCAAGTTCCGGAAGGGCATCTTCCAGACGGACTACTTCCTCGTACGGAATATTGTTACGGTCAAGGACGTCATGGCGTACATATTCCGGGAGACGAAGTTCTTCCGGGGAGATGAGGATGAACTTTATTCCTGTGTATCTTACGAGAGCGTTGATCAGAGAATGGACGGTACGTCCGAATTTCAGGTCACCGCAGAGACCAATAGTCATATTGTTGAGACGGCCTTTCAGGTTGCGGATCGTGAGCAGGTCAGTCAGCGTCTGAGTCGGATGTTCATGTCCGCCGTCGCCTGCATTGATCACCGGAATAGTGGCATGCTGAGCCGCTACCATCGGAGCGCCTTCCTTGGGATGTCTCATCGCGCAGATGTCTGCGTAGCAGGAGATAACACGGATCGTGTCCGCAACACTCTCCCCTTTGGATGCGGAACTTGAATCAGAAGAAGCAAATCCCATGACGCTTCCTCCAAGGTTCAGCATGGCAGCCTCATGGCTCAGGCGGGTTCTTGTGCTCGGCTCATAAAAGAGCGTCGCAAGCTTTTTGCCCTCACAGGCATGTGCATACTTGTCAGGATGCGCCTCGATATCCTGTGCCAGGTCCAGCAGTTTGTCAAGTTCTTCCACTGAAAAATCCAGCGGACTCATCAAATGTCTCATAAATAACCTCCTTCGCGGCAGAAATCCGCCGCTTAATCTTATCTGTATTGAAGCAAATCCCCGACGGTCTTTCTCTTTGGAACTTCAGGATCGATATCCGGCCACCCTATGGCGATCAGTGCTGCAAGCTCCTGATCTTCCGGAATATGTAACAGTTCTGTGATCCCGTCCTCGTCAAAGATCCCCATGATGACCGTGCCGAGACCTTTGTCTTTGGCTGCGAGACAGAAAGTCTGGCATGCCGCCCCTACATCAAACATCTGCCATCGATCCCCTTTTTTCGTGGAGAAAGAGCCGTCCCGCTCAAATCCGCTGCGTCCCTTGATCAGAGTGACAGCGATGAGCATCGGTGCCTGGCTTATGATCTTTGAATTGTAATCAGGGGTAAATTTTTCTGCGATCTCTCTGAGAAGAGAAGAATCTTCGATCGCAATATAACGGGTGATCTGAGTGTTTTTCCAGGAAGGGGAATAGGATGCCAGTGAAACAATCGAATCAATCAGAGAATGATCGACCGGATCAGGCTTATACTTGCGAATGCTTCTTCGGGTTCTAATACATTCTGTTGTATTCATCTGTGTACCTCCCTACTTTTTATAAGCAGGCCTGTACAACAGACCTGCCTGACTCCATCTAATCATATACTAAAACCTGTTTTTTTTCAACTGCTGTCGAATGTTTTTTTACATCAGCTGCTGTGTGGAGATACGACTTTTTCAAAGAGTAGTCCTGCGCCGAACCAGAGCGGAGCGTAGTCCAGCCGGATCACTCCGTTGATATTATATTTTGCATGGCTGTAATCCCAGGGACAGGCTCCGTGCCGCTTCAGCAGACTGCCGGAGAGAAATTCTCCGGTAAAAATGCAGCAGGTATACACCATGCCCCGGACCAGAAAATTCCGTTTCCGGAGAAGGCGGCACAGCGGGGTCAGAAAACAGGCCATCCCATAGATTGGGAACATCCAGATCGAAGTGCGCGCTGTCAAACTGTGTTCATTTTTCCGCAGGGACCCAAGCCCTGTAAATACGATCTCCATGCACCATCCCAGGACGCCGCATGCAACAAATTTCTTCCTCATCATAAAAGAAAGTATGCATAACAGGAGTAGATTTTATACAAAAAATATATTATACTGTGACATAGCGACGAGCGCAGAGGTGTCAGAAAGACCGATGACTGCTTGCAGTCAGTCGGGCTTACTGACATCTCTATGCGAGTGCAACAACAGCGAGATGAAGCGGAGCGGAATCGAGCTGTTGTCGCGAGGAGCGGACGGCAGGAGAAGCGGAGCGGAATCGAGCTGTTGTCGCGAGGAGCGGACGGCGGAAAAAGCGGAGCGGAAACAAGCTGTTGGCGCGAGGAGCGGATGAAAGGAGAAAACTAAAATGGCAACACTGGAGGAACTGAGAGCACAGCTGGATCAGATCGATGACCAGATAACTGACCTGTACCAGAAGAGAATGGACGTCTGCGAGCAGGTCGGAGAATATAAAGTAAAAGCAGGACGCAAAGTATATGACAGACAGAGAGAAAAGGCAAAACTTGCGGACGTAGCGTCAAAAGTCACAGGAGAATTTAATAAGAAAGGGATCCAGCAGCTTTACGAGCAGCTAATGTCCATGAGCAGAAAACTGCAGTACAGACAGCTTGTCGAGGCGGGGGCGCTGGGAAGACTTCCTTTTATACAGGTGGATTCTCTGGATGCGGAGAATGCAAGAGTCGTATTTCAGGGAACGGAAGGCGCCTACAGCCAGGCAGCAATGCAGCAGTACTTCGGAAAAGATGTAAACAGCTTTCATGTGAGGACTTTCCGGGAGGCAATGGAGGCGATTGAAGAAGGATCTGCTGATTATGCGGTCCTTCCGATCGAGAATTCTACAGCGGGGCCGGTCAATGAGATGTATGATCTGCTGGATGAGTTTGAAAACTTTATTGTTGCGGAAACCATCCTTCCGATCGTCCACACACTGGCCGGACTTCCGGGAGCAAATCTGGAAGATATAAGAACCGTCTATTCTAAGACGGAGGCGCTGATGCAGACCAGCAGATTTCTGGATGATCATTCCAACTGGCAGAAGATCAGTGTGGTGAACACAGCGATCGCAGCGAAAAAGGTGCTGGAGGATCAGGACAAAACCCAGGCGGCAGTGTGCAGCGCCTATGCGGCAAAAGTACACGGACTTTCCATTCTTGCGGATAAGATCAACGATGAGCCGGAGAATTTTACCCGTTTCATCGTGGTCACAAATCAGAAGATATTCCTGAAGAATGCTTCCAAGATCAGCATACGGTTTGAGGTGCCTCACACAAGCGGTTCTCTTTACGGGATCCTGTCGCATTTTATATATAATGACCTGAATATGACAAAGATCGAATCCCGTCCCGTGGAGGGAAAAAGCTGGGAGTATTGTTTCTTTGTGGACTTTGAGGGAAATCTGGAGGATCCGGCGGTAAAGAATGCGATCCGGGGACTCAGAGAAGAAGCGAGGAACCTGAATATCCTCGGAAATTACTGATCAGAGATAGAGAAAAGAGGACAAGAAATGCGTACAAATGAACTGATGCTTTACAAAAATATGGAATATGGAGAGATACTCCGGGATATGACTTTTCTGATCGAGAACTCGGAAAGTGAATATTATAACAGAGAAGATCTCAGGAGTCTGTTGTTTGAGTGTGTCAATGCACTTCTGGAGTTATCGGTCAGCCATGGATTTGAAGGGAATCTGTGGCACACCTATCTGACATATCTTCTGGCCAGCGATGAAAATGCCTACAGCACTTCCTGCGAGATCGTGGGAGAGGTGGACGGAAGTATCAACCAGATCGCACTCCATGATTTTGAAATCTTCAAGGAACTGTTCGACTATGATTTCTCAAGGGTTGAAAAAGATCTGGACGCGGAATGTTTTCAGATCCTTATGGACTATAAAAATGTGACCGGGGGAGGAAAGGTGTTCAACCGCCGGATCCGGGATCGGATCTGTGATCTGAGCCGCAGCCTCGGAAGCGCTTCTGATGTGGATGATTTCAAGCGGAAGATCACACAGTTTTACAAAGAGTTTGGTGTCGGAAAACTGGGGCTGCACAAAGCGTTCCGGGTAGAACACCCTGAGCACGGTGACGTGCAGATCGTACCTATCACCAATATCGCCCATGTCCATCTGGACGATCTTGTCGGCTATGAGATCGCAAAGAAAAAACTGATCGATAACACAAAGGCTTTTGTAGAGGGGAGAAAGGCAAATAACTGTCTCCTGTTCGGGGATGCAGGAACCGGAAAGTCCTCATCTATCAAAGCAATCCTGAACCAGTATTATGACCAGGGACTGAGGATGATCGAAGTATACAAACATCAGTTCAAGGACCTTAATGATGTGATCGCTCAGATCAAGAACCGGAACTATAAATTCATTATTTATATGGACGACCTTTCTTTTGAAGAATTTGAGATCGAGTACAAATATCTGAAAGCGGTCATTGAAGGCGGACTGGAGAAAAAGCCAGAAAATGTGCTGATCTATGCAACATCAAACCGCCGTCATCTGATCAGGGAGACATTCCGTGACAAGGCGGACAGAGACGAGGAACTTCACACGAACGATACAGTGCAGGAAAAACTGTCGCTTGTTGCCAGATTCGGAGTCACGATCTATTTCGGATCTCCGGACAAAAAGGCATTCCAGGAGATCGTCCGTGTCCTTGCGGAAAAGAATAACATTCATATGCCGGAGGAACAGCTGCTCCTGGAGGCAAACAAATGGGAACTTTCCCATGGCGGCCTTTCAGGACGGACAGCACAGCAGTTTATCGACTATCTTGCAGGTCAGGAGTGAATATGACAGATTTGAGGAAAAGGCTGTTTCTGTCCGCGGCAGTCTCTGCCGCCGGGACGGTGATATTTCTGTCGGGGTGCAGCGGAAGGGTTACCCCGGAAAAACTTTTTAACGAAGCGTCGAAGCGGATGCAGGAAGTTTCATCATCTTCCAGCAGGGTAGAACTTGATATCCAGCTGGAGGATATTCTTGATCTGCGCGAGGTTAATATGGAAATGGAGATGGAGAATACCACAGATCCGCCTGCGGGCCATGCAAAAGGTTCGGCTGAAGTCAACATTGTTGATGCGGAAGTATCGGGCGACATGGAGATTTATCAGGTTATGGAGGATGGTGAGTATGTCATCTACAGCAGCCTTGACGGAAAATGGGAGCGAGAAGTCACAGATCCTGATTCAGAGAATCATCTGGGGATTGACGGCAATATTTTTGCACAGGAAGGAGACGTCCTGGAAGACTTCCACCTTGCAGAGGAGCCGGTTACTGTGGAAGGCAGAGAATGTTATCAGATGTACGGGGATGTGAAAGGGGAAGACCTGATGGGACTTCTCGGGAGGGATATGATCAGTGCCTTCGGCCTGGTCGATCTTCCAAGCGAGGAGGCAGTAAAAGAACTGGATGTCCCGGTCATCTTCGATATCTACAAAGAAGAATTCCTCCCGGCAAGGATCATCGTGGATATGAGCGGAGTGCTGGGAGACCTGTATGATTCTTATGGGGAGACAACAAAGGTAAACCTCTATTCCATAGAATTGGTCTTTACGGAGTACGACCAGGTGGAGGAGATCACAGTACCTCAGGAAGTGAAGGATGCGTGTTAGAGGTATGTCTATGTCAGAGGTATGTCCGCCGCAGGCAGGTGTTGTCTTCGGACACGCTTGCGCTCGGAAAACAATGCAGCGGACACATAAGAGTGCAAAAGACGCACTCTAAGTGCCGGCATTGTTTTACGGTCCTCAGACAACACCGGCCTGTGGCTGGGCATGCCTGAAACCGGAAGTTTCGAGAATCCGATGTCAGAATAAATGAGAACAAATATAGAAGGAGAACATTTCTGCGAAAGTGGGAAATGTTCTCCTTCTTTATTTCACATCGGTAGTATGCTCCTGGTTTGATTGGGGCCTGCTACTTTCTCCCTCGTTAAGCCTTGCAGCCGTCCCCTATCACAGATCGGCCACAGAGTATCTATAGATTGAATCGCATAATCCCTGATAGATACAATATTCTTGGTTTTATACTGCTTAATAACCACAAAACATTTTTGAAACTGCCGCAGGTGGAGGATTTCCCTTTATGGCGGCAGACCCGACGAGCGTCTGCTGTGCCTGAGCGAGCAGAACTTTGTTTTGCTGATGTCTGTGCCGAACGCCTGCCACTGGCACGCAGTACTATTTGTCAAAAAACTTTTATGTCGGATAAGGAAGAAGAGGATAAGGCAAAAATGGAAAAAACGCATCGTAAAGAAAAAATTTACTTTGTATGCCAATTCGATTATAATAGAGAAAATACAGGGGACATAATGATAAACGGCATTTCTTGCAAATCCTGTGTTAACAATAAACGGAGAAATGTTTGATTAATATAGAGCAGAGGCACAGAGATATGGAGTGTGAGAAAATGGGATTATTAAAAAAGAAACTTCCGATTGGAATTGATGATTTCGAAAAATTGAGAAAGAATGATTTTTATTATATAGATAAGACCGGATTAATCAAAGATCTGCTTGATAATTGGGGCGAAGTAACCTATTTTACAAGACCGAGAAGATTTGGAAAATCATTAAATATGAGTATGCTTCAATCTTTCTTTTCCGTTAATAGTGATCCATCGGTTTTTAATGGACTGAATATAATGAATGAGGAAGCACTGTGCGAAAAATTTATGGGGCAGTATCCGGTAATCTTTATTTCCTTAAAGGGAATTAACGGACAAACTTATGAAACAGCTTTTAAAATGGCAATCCGAGTGGTGAATGAAGCTGCTTCGGGAATGGAATATTTATTGGAAAGCACACGATTGTCCGAAAACGATAAGAACAGTTTCAGAGAACTGTTAAGAAGAGATATGGATGAAACAGCGCTTTTTGGAAGCCTTCGTGAATTATCCCGTTTATTGGAAAAACATTATGAGAAAAACACGATCATTCTTATCGATGAATATGACGTTCCCCTTGCAAAAGCATTCGAGAATGGCTATTACGAACAGATGACCTTCCTGATCCGAAATCTGTTTGAGCAGGCCCTTAAATCCAATCGGAGCCTGAAGTTTGCAGTGCTTACCGGCTGCATGAGGATTTCTAAAGAGAGTATTTTTACAGGATTAAATAATCCGAAAATCCGCTCCGTTGCAGATGTAGAATTTGATGAGTATTTTGGATTTACAGATGTAGAAGTTCGAAATCTTTTGCAATACTATGAACTTATGGATCATTATGATATCGTAAAAGAGTGGTATGATGGGTATCGGTTCGGTAATATTGATGTTTACTGTCCGTGGGATGTACTTAATTATTGTGATACACTCAGGAGCAATCCGGACGCATCGCCGCAGAATTATTGGATAAATACCAGCAATAATGACGCTGTGAGAGTGTTTATTGAACAGTCTGATAATGGAACAACAAAAAGGGAGATTGAACGCCTGGTAGCAGGGGAGAAAATAAAAAAGGAAATCAGGCCGGAATTGACTTATAAAGATATGTACAGCAGTATTGATAATCTGTGGAGCGTACTGTTTACAACGGGCTATTTAACGCAAAGAGGCAGACAGGAAGGAAACGAAATTTCTCTGGTAATCCCTAATGTGGAGATTCGAAACATTTTTACCAGTCAGATCATGGACTTCTTTAAGGAACAGGTGAAAGGGGATGGGCATACTCTGAATCGATTCTGTGATGCATTGGAAAGAGGGGATGCCGGAAAAGTGGAACAATGTTTTAACGAGTACCTTAAGAAGACAATCAGCATTCGCGATACCTTTGTAAAAAGGCCGATGAAGGAAAACTTCTATCATGGTATTTTACTGGGAATATTAGGGGTAAAAGACAAATGGGGGATTTCCTCTAACCGGGAAACCGGAGATGGCTATAGTGATATTGTTGTGGAAACGGAAAATAGTGCAGCAGGAATCATATTGGAAATAAAGTATGCACATGATGGTAACCTGGAAGAAAGCTGTAAAAAAGCACTTGAACAGATTGTAAATACGCATTATGAAGAGGAATTGAAAAATGAAGGGATTGACAGAATACTGAAATACGGTATTGCCTGTTATAAGAAACGTTGTAAAGTTCAGCTCCTTCCTTCCGACCCTGAGAAGTGACAGGAGGAGCGGCGAGCCCAGCAGGAGTTATGTGCTGCGGAAGGACCGTTAAAACAATGCCGGCACTTAGAGCGCGTCCTTTGCTCTCTTACGTGTCCGCTGCATTGTTTTCCGAGCGAAAGCGTGTCCGCAGGCAGCACATAACTCCTGCGGACATAGCCGCTTTACCTTACTCTTTCACTTCTTGGATCCCGCTGATATCACTGTCGATCACCAGCGAATAATTCGTATAATACACCACAAATCCCGGTTTCGCGCCCTTGGGCTTCTTCACATGTTTCTTCTCTACATAGTCGATTTCCACCTTTTCACTGCCCCGCATGCTGGAGTAGTATGCGGCAAGCCGTCCCGCCTCTTCAAAAGTGTTATCCGGCAGTTCGTCACCGTTAGTCTTTACAATGACATGGGAGCCGGGAGCCTGTTTGGCGTGGAACCACCAGTCGTTCCCGACGGCAAAGTTAAAGGTCAGCTCATCATTCTGGAGATTGTTCTTTCCCACATACATATGGTAGCCGTCGCTTGAGATATAGTGTAGCGGCGTGTTTTTGATCTTCGTCTTTTTCCGGGTAAATTTTCTCTTGATATATCCCGCGTTGACAAGTTCCTCTTTGATCCCGGCAAGGTCGTCCTCGGTCAGGGCGATATCCAGTGCTGTCTGGACGGATTCCAGATAGGTTATGTCATCTTTTGTCTCTTCGGAAAGTTCAGAGAGAGCCTCGAATGTGCGCTTC
>DWVT01000161.1 GCA_019120075.1 Candidatus Mediterraneibacter excrementigallinarum | reverse complement strand
TTTGTATCAAAATAGTTCATCGGCATCCGGTTGATCTTCTCAGAAATCTCTTTTCTCAGCCGGTATGTGGTCTTCTGAGATACTCCGGTCATGATCAGTCCCTGGATAAAAGAACAGAGCGCGCTGATCAGATAGAGTCCCAGTGTCATGAGAAGGATCCGTCCGATCTTCCCGAAGTCCATCCCGCTTCCGCCGGATACTTTGCTTACCAGTCCGTTAAATATTTCAGTCGTCGCTTTTCCAAGGATCCTGGGACCGACAATATTGAATATCGTTCCGCAGACTGCGAAGACTGCCACAAAGATCATATGCACCTTGAAGGCGCTCATATATTTTACAAGTTTTTTCAGCGTTCCCTTAAAGTCTTTTGCCTTCTCGCCCGGCATGCCGCCGCGGCCTCCGTGTCCTCCCATTCTAGGCATGGCTCACAGCCTCCTTTCCGTCTGCTCCTGCATTTCCTGCGGGCTCATTTCCGGCATTCGCCTTCTGGTCTGCTTTTTTTCTTTCCCCGTCTGTGTTCCCGGTTCTTCCCGCATTCAGTTCCGCTTCCGAGAGCTGGGATGCCGCGATCTGCTGGTACACTTCGCAGGTCTCCAGAAGTTCACTGTGGGTTCCCATTCCCGCAACGCGCCCTTCGTCAAGCACGATGATCTGTTCCGCATTGAGGATCGTGCTGATCCTCTGCGCCACGATCAGGACCGTACTGTTTTTCGTCCTCTTCTTCAGCGCTTTTCTGAGCGTCACATCTGTCTTAAAATCAAGGGCTGAGAAGCTGTCATCGAAGATAAAGACTTCCGGATGCTTCGCGATGGCTCTGGCAATGGAGAGCCTCTGCTTCTGTCCGCCGGATACATTGGAGCCGCCCTGTGCGATATGGCTTTCATATCTGTCCGGTTTTGCCTCTATAAATTCTGTAGCCTGGGCAATCTCCGCTGCTTCTACCATATCTTCCTCACTTCCGTCCGGATTGCCGAACATGATATTGGACGCAATATCTCCGGAGAACAGCAGTCCCTTCTGGGGCACATATCCGAGCCGCTCTCTCAGATCATGCTGACTGACTTCCCGGATATCCACGCCATCCAGCGTGATGCTTCCTTCCGTCACATCGTAAAAACGGGGGATCAGGTTGACCAGAGTGGATTTTCCGCTCCCCGTACTTCCGATGATTGCCGTAGTCTGCCCCGGTTTTGCCGTAAATGTAATGTCGTGGAGCACATTTTCTTCTGCGCCCGGATACCGGAACGAAACATGTTCAAAATGCAGCATTCCCTTTTCGCTCTCGTCAAAGGCTTTTGACTGGTCCGGATCGTGGATGACTGTTTTGCTCTGCAGAACCTCCTCCACACGGTCTGCCGCAACAGCAGCTCTCGGAAGCATGATGGAGAGCATGCACAGCATCAGGAATCCCATGATGATCTGCATCGTATACTGGATAAACGCCATCATATCGCCCACCTGCATCTGTCCGTTGTCAATTCCGTGGGCTCCGGTCCACATGATCAGAACAGACACGCCGTTCATAACAAGCATCATGACCGGCATCATGAATGTCATGGCGCGGTTGACAAACAGATTGGTCTTCGTCAGTTCCATATTTGCGGCGTCAAACCGCTCTTCTTCGTGTTTCTCCGTACTGAAAGCGCGGATGACGGGAAGTCCTGTCAGGATCTCACGCATAACGAGGTTCACCTTGTCGACCAGAGTCTGCAGGATCTTGAATTTCGGCATCGCCACAAGGAAAAGCACAAGAATGACCAGAGCGATCAGGACCACTGCCAGAGCGATGATCCATGACATGGACACATTAGTCTGGAACACCTGGAAGATTCCTCCAATGGCAAGGATCGGCGCATACAGCACGATCCTCAGCAGCATGACCGTGAGAAGCTGGATCTGCTGGATATCATTGGTACTCCTTGTAATAAGTGATGCGGTGGAAAAGTGGTCGAACTCATTATTGGAGAAATCCACTACCTTCCGGAACACTCTGCTCCTTAAGTTCCGTCCTGTGGATGCGCCAACCCGGGACGCCAGGAAGCCTACCGCCACGCTGGCTGCCATTCCAAGGAACGCCAGCGCCGCCATTTTACCGCCTGTTGAAAGCAGATAGTCTGTCTGCATGCGGTCCATGTCAATTCCAACATTCTCGTAAGCGGAGCGCACATAGCTGACCGCAGCCTGCTCCAGGATACTGTCCGGAAGTTCATCCATCTGGCTCTCCATTTCCCGGACCAGGGTATCTCTCTGCTCCTGAGGCATCATTGCCATAATATCAAAGATATCCATATCTTCACCGGTCATCTGAGGAGGCAGGTTCGACTTGATCTGATCCTCGATCTGCCTTGTCATATCACTGTCAGACTCGAATCCCGCTGTGAGCATCATAGGTCCCTGAAGGATATCTTCCAGTTCCTCCATCTCCTCCTCATCGTCTGCGGCAGAATCTTTCAGCACATATACTTCCATTTCATAGGTGCTGTCATCTTTTTCATAAGCGTCCGTTACAGTCTGCTGATCATCCTGAGGGACAAAAAGAAGGAGCCGGTCCATCTCCTCTACAGAGATTGTCTCCGGAATCTGGTCTTCAATCCCGCCCTGCTGGATACCGACATTGACTATGTCGGACGTATAAGCCGGAAGCGACAGGTCGCAGTAAGCCTGCACAAACAGGATAATGATGATCGCCAGCATGGATCTCCACTGCGCTGCCGCGTACTTGAATAAGTTCTTCATGATCTGTCTTTCCTTTCCTAGTTATTCCAGATTCTCATTGATCTGGATCAGCAGCCGTCTGAAAAGCATGATCTCCTCCGGGCTCATCCCCTGGAAGATCAGCTCATGCATCTCATCTGCCACTCTCTTCACATTCTCTACGCAGGCTGCTCCTTTTTCGGTCAGCGCGAGACGCATCACCCGCTGATCCGATTCATCCTGCCTCCTCCTGATATAACCTTCCTGTTCCATCTTCCTGATAGCGGAAGTGATAGACGGCGGAGTCATATTCAGGCTTTCCGCCAGTTCCTTCTGAGACATGGAGCTTCGCTGGTGCAGAGTAAAAAGGATGCTTGCCTGACTCCGGTTCAGATCAAATTCTTCATATTTACTCTTTGCCCGTTTCATGACTCTGTGCAGGACAATGCCCAGAAGTCCCAGGTCCGGAACATTACTCAGATCGGACTGCATTTTGATACCTCCTTTTTATTTAGTTAATTAACTAAATTATATAGTAGTGTTATTGCATAATAAAGTCAAGTATATGTCGCTTTTTTCATATTATTTTTATACTTTATTCACAATTTTTATTTATAATCCCAATCTATTATCCCCAACAATAAGGCGCGGATACACGGATCTCATTCCGCGTTTCCACGCCTTGTTTTTTCTCTGTTCTTTATTCCTCTTCTTCTGCCGACGTTTCTTCCTTTCTCCCGTCCCACTTCATCGTCCTGACATTGATCCCGTTCACCTCAATGTGGTCGTCCACCGGGATGACGAGGCACTGTCTTCCGTCAATGATCCGTGTCTCCACAAGATCAGCACGGTCCGGATTGACTTTGATGATGATGTCGGGCGTTTCAATGTTAAACTTTCTTGTCTCCGCAATGTTTGAGGCAAGAAGCGAGGTCTTCTCCCCTGCATTTTCCTCGTAATTCCGGTCAAAACTTTCCATCTTTTCCGCAGAGACGCCGCTCTGTTCAAAGATCTTCTTCACATCTGTCTTATCCAGTTTGAGGGGTTCCGGCTCCTCCTTGTGCTCCTCGATCAGGTCATTGAGCGTCTCGTGGATATTACGGACAGTCTCATAATCTCCGTCCTCACCCAGAGTATCTTCTATGATCATCTGGAAGGTCTCTTTCTGTGTGTCCGCAGACATGGGCATCTGGGCGCCAAGGAGCTGTTCGATCATCTCCGGCTGAAGGTCCTCTGATTTCTTTGTATAATAGAGCACGGAATGTAGATCTGTATTCCTGTCGTTAAAGGCCGGGAAGAGGAATCCTTTGTCCGGCATGTCCACGATCCAGTCCCTCACCCGATCCTCGATCCGATTGTCCTCTGCATTGTAGCACAGCCCCGCCTTGGAAAGAGATACCGGGCATATACTCATGAGCAGATATTCGTAGACATCCTCCGACGCGTCGAACATCTCCAGGTCATCCGTGGATTTCCCGGGGATATCGTACATGGCATGGATCAGGATGATATAGTAGTTCTCCCCGTATTCGTATGTAGCGATCACTTTATCATAGAACTCCTCAAGGAGCATATCGTCCTCCAGTTTGCTGTCCCGTAGTTTCAGGAGAAACTCCTGTGTTCCTCCCGGCATTTCCGCGTCCAGAGGGAACTCCATATTCAGCATGTTTTTCCCGATCGTTCCTGACAATGTCTTTTTGAAAATATCAAAATACTTGAATGCTTCCTCCTCCGGCAGAGAGAGGAACGCGTCCTTTGACTCCAGTTTTTTATTCTTTTCATGGTCCACATAGCAGCCGCAGATTCGCGTGATCGCGCAGTTGCGCGGAGTAAACTGCTTACGGATTTCCAGTACTTCCTTCTTATTCATTATATTCTCTCCTCTTCGACAAAAATACGTATGCGGAATCCTCT
>DWVT01000160.1 GCA_019120075.1 Candidatus Mediterraneibacter excrementigallinarum | reverse complement strand
TGGAACAGAATATTATTTTCCCCATTCTTCTGGATTATCAGAAGCCGGATAAGAAACGGGTGGATGAAATCCTGGATGTTCTGGGTCTTACAGAACGGAGGCATCATCTGCCCGGTCAGCTCTCCGGCGGACAGCAGCAGAGGGTGGCCATCGGAAGGGCTCTGATCATGCGTCCCATGCTGGTGCTGGCGGATGAGCCCACGGGAAACCTGGACTCAAAGAACAGCCAGGATGTGATGGATCTGCTCATGAAGGCGTCCAGATATTACCAGCAGACGATCCTGATGATCACCCACAACGAGAATCTGACCGCTAACGTGGACCGGGTGCTGAAGGTGCGGGACGGAGAACTTTCTGATCTGGGAGGTGTCCGGGCATGAGAGAGATGAAGCGTTACCTTGATCTGATCCCAATCTCCGCGAGACAGAGGAAACGGCAGAGCCGGATGACGAGACTCTGTATCATCCTCGCAGTGTTTCTCGTGGCGTCCATATTCAGTATGGCGGATATGGAGATCCAGGCGCAGATTTACAGGACGATACAGGACTACGGCTCCTGGCACGCTGTGTTCCGGGGACTGGATGAGGAACAGGTCCGTCTGGTCGGGAAAAGGGCAGAGGTGGAATCATCGGCAAGGTATGCAGCGACGAACTACCGGCTGGATCAGGGATACACGGTAGAAGGAAAAGAAACGGTGATCTGCGGATTTGATGAAAGCTTTGAGGAAATGATGGTTCAGGCGGATGTCCCGGAAGGACATTTCCCTGTCAATGAGACAGAGGCGGTTTTTACCCAGAGCGTGAAGAGACAGCTGGGAGTGGACCTGGGGGATACGGTGACGCTTGTGACTCCCGGCGGACAGAAAATCGAGTTTACCGTCAGCGGATTCACTTCGGATACCTCTCTGATCACCAGTGAGGATGCATTCGGGATGTTCCTGAATATGGAGACGTATGCAGAGTGTTTTATGGATGTTACGCAGGATGAAGATTTTGAACTGTATGTGGAGTTCAGCCCTTACTGTAATATCCAGAAAACGATCAACGATATCTGCGAGCAGATCGGTATTTCCCGGGATTCAGTGCAGGAGAATACCCAGCTTATGGCGCTGATGTTCCAGACCGGCGACTCCCAGATGCAGCAGCTCTATGTGGTGGCGGCGCTGCTCTCTGTCCTGGTCATGGCGGCGGGAATCCTGATGATCTCCAGCAGCATGAACAGCAATGTTTCCCAGCGGACCCGGTTCTTTGGTATGATGCGGTGTCTCGGGGCGGATACGAAACAGGTCCGGCAGTATGTGAGAAGAGAAGCCCTGAACTGGTGCCGGAGCGCAATTCCCCTGGGACTGGGAGCGAGTCTGGTCATGGTGTGGGTGCTCTGTGCCGTATTGCGTTTCTTAAGCCCTTATTATTTCGGAGACATGCCTGCTTTTGGAATCAGTCTGCCCGGACTTGCCGCCGGGGCGGCTGTCGGGATCATCACGGTTCTCCTTGCGGCCCGCTCTCCGGCAAAGCAGGCGGCGAAAGTATCCCCGCTGACTGCTGTGTCGGGGAATGGAGGGACTACTCACGCGGCGAAGAAAGCGGCGAATACCAAGCTGTTCCACGTGGAGACTGCGCTGGGGATCCATCATGCCTCGGGCAGCAGGAAGAATTTTATCCTGATGGCAGGTTCCTTTGCCTTCAGTATCATCCTGTTTTTAAGTTTCAGTCCCTCTATCGATTTTATGAACCATGCGCTTCGTCCCCTTCAGCCGTCGGCATCGGATCTTTCGATCATCAGTCAGGATAATACCTGCTCTGTTCCGAAAGACCTGGCAAGAGAACTGGAGAAGGAACCGGCGGTGGAAAAAGTGTACGGAAGAAGCTATGCCTACAGTGTCCCGGCGCGAAGCGGCGAGGAGAGTTTCAAGGTGCAGCTCATTTCCTATGAGAAGGACCAGTTTGACTGGGCGCGGGCGGATCTGACAGAAGGCTCTCTGGAAGAGGCGGAGAAAGGAGAGGGCGTGCTTGCCGTTTACATGAATGCAAAGCGCGGCTTTGATGTGGGAGAGGAGCTGACGCTGGAGATCGGCGGTCAGGAGAAGACAGTGAAGGTGTCCGGACGTCTGGCTGAGAGCATGTTTGATGTCACCGACGAATCGGCAAACCTGATCTGCTCGGAGGAACTGTTCCGGGAGCTGACAGGGGAGTCGGATTACACTATCATTGACCTTCAGTTCAACAGCAAGGTGACGGATCAGGACGTGGAAGAGATTCGGGAACTGGCAGGAAAAAACGTGACGGTGTCGGACAACCGGATGTCAAACAGTGAGGCGAAGGGAGGATATTATTCGTTCGCCCTGTTCCTTTACGGCTTCCTCGCGGTGATCGCGCTGATCTCCGTCTTCAATATCATCAACAGTATTTCCATGAGCGTATCGGCGCGGATCCGGGAGTACGGGGCCATGCGTGCCATTGGTATGGGCAGCAGACAGATGATCCGTATGGTAGCGGCGGAAGCGGCAACTTATGTGGCGTGGGGAATCCTGTTCGGATGCGCTGCCGGGCTTTTCCTGAACTATAAGGTCTATGATATCCTGATCACCGGCAGATGGGGAACCCCCTGGTATTTCCCGGCGGGAGCCCTCGCAGTGATCCTCGCGGCAGTGATCCTTGCGGCTGTGGCCGCGGTCCATGGCCCGGCGAAACGCATCCGGGAGATGTCCATCGTGGATACGATCAGCGCATTGTAAACAGTTTTCGTTCCTTATAAATTCCTTATAATTCTCCCCTATACTCCTTCTTGCAGAGGAAGAAACAGAGCTCCTCTGCAGGAAGGAGTTTTTTTATCATGGAAAATATCATACTGGAGACAAGAACACTGACAAAAAGGTTCCGGGGACAGCAGGCCCCTGCCCTGGACCGGGTCTCTCTTCGCATCCCGGAGGGGTGTGTTTATGGATTGCTCGGACCCAACGGTGCCGGAAAATCAACTCTTTTGAAGATCATTACCGGGATGATGCGGCCGGATTCCGGAGAAGTGCTCTATCAGGGAAAGCCCTGGACAAGGGAATGTCTGAAAAGCACCGGCGCACTGATCGAGACGCCGCCCATCTACGGCAATCTGACGGCAAGGGAGAACCTGCTCGTCCGTACCACCGCTATGGGACTGCCGGAAGACAGGATCGGGGAAGTGCTGAAGACTGCAGGACTTCCCGATACGGGGAAAAAGAGGGCGGGGCAATTCTCCCTGGGGATGAAACAGAGGCTGGGGATCGCCTCCGCGCTCATATCGCATCCCGACTTCCTCGTGCTGGATGAACCTACTAACGGACTGGATCCTTTCGGCATACAGGAACTCCGGGAACTGATCAAAAGCTTCCCGGAAAAAGGAATCACGGTGCTGCTGTCCAGCCATATCCTGAGTGAAGTGGAGCAGACAGCGGACCACATCGGGATCCTCTCCGGCGGGAGACTTGGCTATCAGGGCGGGATGCCGCCTCAGGGACATCTGGAGGAGATGTTCATGAGGATCGTGGCAAAGAACAGGAGAGGAGGGGAACTGTCATGAGACTGTACCGGGCGGAAAATTTAAAATACAGACATACGGTTACCGGGAAACTCTGGATCCTGATGCAGACGCTCACCCTGCTTCTGGCTTATGGGATTTCCCAGGGAAACGGGATCAGTTCGGCGTACAACTGGTGGTATACACTGATGATGCCGGGAATGGTGACTCTGTCTGCCTGTATGATCATTGAGAAGGACAGAAAGGGGAAGAACCGGGCCGTTCTTTCTCTTCCGGTGAGTCCGGGGAAGGTCTGGGATGCAAAGATCCTGGTGGGGATGAAGACACTTCTTCTGGCAAATATATTCGGCGGGGCTGCGAACCTGATCCTGGGACTGTATCTCATCCCCGGGTTCTGGATACCTCAGGTCCTGGAAATTTCTCCTGCGCAGATCGCCGCTGCCGGAGCGGTGATGACGGCGGTAACTCTGTGGCAGATTCCTCTCTGTCTCTGGCTGAGTCAGAAATGGGGATTCCTTCCGGCGCTGATCCTCAATATGATCCTGAACGGTTCCGGTCCGCTGGCGGCGGTCACGCCATTCTGGTTCCTTGACCCCTGGGCGATCCTTCCCCGTCTTATGACCGGGATCATCGGGATACTCCCCAACGGGCTTCCTGCCGTGCCGGGGAGCATGACCTACACTCCGGGTATCACGGACAACAGCGTCATCGTTCCCGGCGTGATGGTGACGATTGTCTGGCTTGCCGTGCTGTGGGGGCTGTCCCGGCTCTGGTATGGGAGAAAGGGGGCGCAGACAGTATGAAAGGGTTTGCAGGTCTGATGAAAAGTGAGTGGATAAGAGTCCGGCATACGGCGTTGCTCCGGATTCACCTGATCCTGCCGGCAGCGGGAGCGGCACTCTTTTTGTGGTACTACAGCTTTGCAAAATGGGACACCGCGGATAAGGTACGGATGTATCTGCAGGTGGTCTCCTGTGTCTGGCCCTTTCTCTGCGGGGCGGTCTGCGGCCTGGCGGAGGAAATGGAGGCAGACTGTGGATACCAGAACTTTTTCTGCCTTCCGGGAAGAAAGTTTCAGGCTTTTTTATCCAAGTGGTGTCTGCTGATGCTGACGGGATTTTTCGCCTGTCTGACCGCGGTCATGGGCTTTGCACTGGTCTACGGGCAGTTCCCCGGCGGGAATGTATATGATCTGACAGTGTATCTGAAAGAAGCGGCAGTCATCTGGCTGGGGCAGGCAGCGGTCTATCTGATCCAGCTTGTGCTGTCATTTTCCTTCGGGAAGGGCATATCCATCGGGATCGGTATCCTGGGAACTTTAAGCGCCTTTCTTATGCTGACCGGGATGGGAGACGGAATCTGGATGTTTTTCCCGTGGAGCTGGAGTGGCAGGTTCTGCTTCTATCTGCTATTATATATGACGGGAAAAGACGAGAAAGCCGAGATCAATCCGGCGATCCTGAATGAACTGGGAATCTGTCTTGTAGTGTTTCTGTTCCTGACTGCCGCGGCATTTCTCTGGTTTTGGAGATATGAGGGGAGAAGGACGGAATCTGAGTGAAACGGTGACAGAAAGAAGGAGGGGAAAGACAAAATGGGAGCAAGGATACTGGCTGTGGATGATGAGGAAGGAATCCTCCGGCTGTTAAAACGGGCGCTTGAGCGGGACGGGAACGTGGTGGATACGGTGTCGGATCCGATTCAGCTCCTTAACGGGAAGAAAGGCACGGATCCGTATGACCTGATCCTTCTGGATGTAATGATGCCCGGAATCGACGGCTTCGCTCTCCTGGAACAGATGAGGGACGAGATAGACTGCCCTGTCCTCTTTCTGACGGCAAAGACCGCTGAGGAGGACCTGATGAAAGGGTTTGGACTGGGGGCAGACGACTATATCCGCAAGCCATTCGGGATCGGAGAACTCCGTGCCAGAGTAGCGGCGCATCTGAGACGGGAAAAGCGGGAGAAGAAACATGCGGTCACAGTGGGAGAGCTCCGGTTCTGGCTCAGAGAGAAACGCATCGAGTACGAAGAAAATACAGTCCCGCTGACATCAGGAGAGTATGAGATCTGTGAATATCTGGCGCTTCATCACGGCCAGGTGTTCTCAAGAGAGCAGATCTACGAGCACGTGTACGGGTATGACAAAGATGGGGACGACTCCGCGATCACGGAGCACGTTAAAAATATCAGGGCAAAGTTCCGGAAACTGGGACTTTCTCCGGTGGAAACCGTGTGGGGGATCGGATACAGATGGAAGGCGTAAGAGCAGGAGAGCGCAGCAGGAGCACTTCAGCAGTTACGGCGGCTCCTGCCGGCAATGAAAGAAGGAAGAAGATGAGACAGAGAAGAAAAGGGACAAGAAAAACGAGTCTGTACATGGTATTTCTCCGGTACCTGCTCCGGTTCTGTGTTCTGACGGTGATCCTGGCAGCAGGAACTCTGCTCGCTTATACCGTGCTGGTAAATACCGGGATCGTCCGGCTGCCTACTTATGAGCAGAGCCGGATCGAGGAAGCGGCAGATGAGATACGGCTGGGAGGAGACGAAGCGGCGCTGCTCCCGGACAGCTGTGAGTTCGGAGTCTATGACCCTGACGGAAACTTTCTCTACGGTACCTTTGAGGGAAAAGAGAGGCAGGAAGGCTGGGAGCGGTGGAAGAACGGAGATACCGGGGCGTTTTACAATATTTTCTATCGGAGTATCGAGAAGGACGACGGAAATCTGGTGATCGTCCGGTATGAGATGGTGGCAAAGTTTGCAAATTCGGTTTTGAGGGAGATCTTCCCCAATGCGGAATTTCTGCTCCTGTTCATCGCACTGCTTCTTTTCCTGACGCAGTCGGCGCTTACAGCCAAAAGCTTCGGGAGATTTCTGAAAAGACGTCTGGATATACTGACGGAGATCGCGGCGAAAGTGGGACGGGAAGACCTGGATTTTGAACGGGAATATTCGGATATCCGGGAAGTGGACGATGTCCTTGGAGCGCTCTTCAAGATGAAGGAGGCTCTGCAGAGGTCTCTGAAGGAACAGTGGGAGTCCCGGAGGCAGAAGCAGGAACAGATCGCGGCTCTGGCTCATGATATCAAGACTCCGCTGACCATTATCCGGGGAAATGCGGAACTGATGCAGGAGACGGAGAGTATGGAAGAAATCCGGGAGTGGGACCAGGAAATTCTGGACAATGCGGCGGATCTGGAACGGTATCTGGCAGTGCTCCAGGAGACCGTCCGGATGTCGGAGCAGGGAAAGCAGACTACAGGAAGAGAGTCTGCCCGGCAGACAGCGGAAAAAGTTATCGGGCAGGCTGCAGATCAGCGTGAAGAGAAAATGAAGCCTTCCGAAACCCGGGGATCGGAGGAACGGTTTCCTGCCGGTCCGTTTCTGGAGGAGGTGCGCAGGAAGGCAGAGGCTCTTGGAAGGACGAAAAATCTTACGGTCGAGTGTTCGTTTCCGGAAGAGGAGTTTCTGATCCGGGGCAGGGAAGGATTTCGGGAGGATCTGATGCGTGCTGTCGGGAATGTGATATCCAACGGGGTGGATTACTCTCTGGCGGAGCAGACACTGTGGATCTGTGCAGAGCTGCGGGGACGGACCGAGCTACAGGCCCAGGCAGGACGGAAGAAAATATCCGGGCAGGAAATGCTTTCTGAGGAAAAACAGGATGGCGGAATCTTCCTTCAGATCACAGTCACAGACAGCGGGCCGGGATTCTCCAAAGAAGCGCTTCGGCATGGGACGGAACAGTTCTATCAGGCGGACAAGAGCCGCGCCGGGACAGCACATTACGGGTTGGGGCTTTACATTGCGCGGACGGTACTGGAAGAAAACGGCGGGGCGCTGGAGGTTGGGAATTCTGAAGAAACCGGAGGCGGCGAGGTCAGGATGTATGTTCCCTGCTTGACGGCATTTTGCAATATGGATAAAATGGAATGAAGAATGATCAATGCAGATAGAGGAGATGACTACCGTGAATATTCGAGAGGACATCATAAGAAAATGGTTCGGCATGTGGCTTACGGCAGAGGATACCGGTATTACTGACATCTTCACCGAAGACGCGGTCTACATTGAAAGCTGGGGACCGGAGTACCACGGAGCCGCGGCGATCCGGCACTGGTTTGAGGAGTGGAACACCCGGGGAAAGGTACTCAGGTGGGACATCCGGCAGTTTTTTCATGACGAGGATCAGACAGTCGTGGAGTGGTATTTTGAAAATGTCATGAACGATGGAACTGCCGACTCATTTGACGGGATGAGCCTGATCCGCTGGTCAGCGGGGAATCGGATGTGTTACCTCCAGGAATTCGGATGCAACCGAAACCGGTATGATCCCTATGAGAAAGGGGATACACAGAGGTTTCGGGATGAGAAGGCAAAGTGGTTTTAGGAGAAAGCAGGAGGCGTTCTATGAAAAAGGAAGCGAAAAAGGTTCTAATAAGCGACAAATCCCCAGAAATAGAAAAGAAACTCAGGGAACGCTCTTATGAATATGGGCTTCCGGAATATCTCCAACATGATCTGGATGCTTATAAGGAAGGCCTGAAAAATGGTTCCTCTTTGTTGGACTGTCTGTGGGGAGAATTATATGGAAGTATCAATTCAGCAGAAATCAGCGATGGAACGATCACACAAGAACATGCTGATTACCTGAGAAAAAAATTTTTATGGGGAGGAGGACAAAATGAATCTGATTGATTTTACAGACTGCCATAAAGTTTTTGGAAAAGCTTACAACGGCGCAAAACTTCTGCTCCATGCTTTTGTTCAGGCAGGCGGACAACTTTAGAAAGAATAAGAGAAAGCGGGATGGAAAGATATGGAGCGTAAAGCAAAGATCCTAATCGTAGAAGATGACGAAGAAATCCGCAGTGAACTGGAGCATTACCTTTCCGGCGCAGGGTATGAGGCTGTTTCCCTGTCGGATTTTTCAGATGCGGCGGCAGATATCCTGAAGGCAGATCCGGATCTGATCCTGCTGGATGTAAACCTTCCGGGAGAGAGCGGCCTGAGCATCTGCGAGAAGCTTCGCAGGACCTCTCAGGTTCCGGTTATTTTTGTGACAGCCAATAACACGTCCATGGACGAGCTGAACTGTATTCTCCGGGGCGGCGATGATTATGTCTCGAAACCTTATGAACTGCCGGTTCTCATGGCGCGGATCGGGGCGGTCCTGAGGCGGACTTTTGCGCATGCGGAAGAATCCTCTGCCCGGCAGGAGCGGAAAGGCGTGATTCTGGATACCGCCGCAGCCCAGATCCGAAAAGGGGAAGAAAAGAGAGAACTGACGAAAAACGAGGTGAAGATCCTGTACTGTCTGTTCCGGCATCAGGGGGAGTTCGTCTCAAGGACAGACCTGATCGACGAGCTGTGGGATGATGAAGTTTTTATCGACGACAATACGCTGAGCGTCAATATCACCCGCATCCGGGGCAAGCTGAAAGAGATCGGGGCGGAAGATTTCATCGAGACAAGACGGGGCCTGGGATATCGGATCTAGCGGAGAGGTTCATTGAGAAAGAGAGAGGAGACAGTGTGAAATTCTGGGATTACTGTAAAGACAGGGCGGGAGTCCTGCTCGCAAATGCAGCGGGGCTCCTTGTCCTGTCTGTTTATCTTTTACTGCTGAATACTATGGGAACCGCGGTGTTCCTGATCGACGTGGTATGGATCAGTGTGCTGGCGGTCTGGCTGCTGGTGCGGTGGCATTTTCGAAGAAAATATTTTCAGGAAATTTTTGATACATTGGAGGGACTGGACCAGCGGTATCTGATCGCGGAGGTGATGCGTCCCGCGCCCGGGCTGGAAGACAGGCTCTATTGGGAAATCCTGAGAAAATCAAATAAATCTGTGATCGAGAAGATACGGGAGATGGAGAACAGCCAGAGAGAATACAAAGAATATATCGAGAGCTGGATCCATGAGGTGAAGACGCCCATCACTGCCGCCCATCTGATCTGCGAGAATCATAAGGACGGATATACCCGGCAGATCATGACAGAACTGGATGAGATTGGCAATGAGGTGGAGAAAGTTCTGTACTATGCCAGGATGGAACGGGTGGACCGTGACTATCTGATCCGGCCTGTCAGTCTCCGCAGCATTGTCCTGTCCGCCGTCCGCGGGGAGAAGCGTCATCTGATCCGGTGCGGTATGCAGATCGACCTGGACATAGATGAAGACATATCAGTCTCTACAGATGAAAAATGGGTGGAGTTCATCCTGAAGCAGATTTTCTCCAACATTATGTTAAATAAGCTGGCCCTTCGCAATGTAAAACGGTCCATGCGGGATTATCTTGTCTATCTGATCACTATGATCGCGGTGGCGGCGATGATGTTCGCCTTCAATTCGCTGATCTTTTCCAAAGATATCCAGGAGATGTGCTCAGAAGCCATGGTGCTGGGAGCGATGCTTGGGATGGCGACTTTTTTTATCGTGCTCATCGTGGCATGGCTGATCAACTATATGGCGCGGTTCATGCTGGAAAAAAGGAGCAGGGAGTTCGCAACCTATCTCCTGATCGGTCTGAAGAAGAAAGAACTGTCCCGTCTTTATATGAAGGAGAATCTGCTGATCGGGACAGTGGCGCTCATAGTCGGGATCGGACTGGGAACTCTGCTCCAGCAGATCATCATGACGGTATTCTATTCTATATTCAGTGAGGATTACCATCTGCGGATCCAGATGAACGGCTGGTGCCTGTTCATGACAGTGTGCTGTTACTATGCCTGTTACCTGTTCGCGCTGAGACGCAACCGGAAAATGTTTAAAAAGATGACCATTGCGGAACTGCTCCGGATGGACAGGAAAAATGATGAGATAAAGCCAGGGCACGAGAAGATAAAACAGTGGCTGTTTCTTTTGGCAGTGGCATATATCCTGGTCGTCTACGTTATGATGGTGAGAGGATGTTCCGTGCTTATGGCACTGATCCTGATGGCTGGATTTGTGGCGGCGGTCTATCTGCTCTCTGCCGGATTCTCTGCGTTTATCGTGTGCAGGGTGCAGAAAAAGGGGAAGGGAATGTACCGAAAAGAGCGGATCTTCCTGTACCGCCAGCTCTCCTCAAAGGTGCGCACCATGCGTTTTACAATGGGCACGCTGACCATTCTCCTGATCTGCGCTCTGTTAGGCAGTTCATTTGCCCTCATGTTTGCCAGATATCAGAATCAGGCAATCGACTATGGAATGCCTTTCGACGTGATCATCCACAGTTCTACACCGGGGGATGATTTTGCGGAGGAGATTTCTGTGATCAAGTCATACAATCCGATCCTGGAGCAGAGAACTTATCAGATCTACGAGAACGGAAGCCAGGATATGAACCGGTATTATGCATCCCATGTCTCCTCTGTCATGGAAAAGCATGCAGATGGGGAAGGAAACTTCATTCCGGGCAGGGAATATTATACTTACGATACCTATATGAAACTCAGCGACTATAACGCGCTGAGACAGATGCTTGGAGAGAAGCCGGTCACGCTGGAGGAGGATGAGTATGCTCTCCAGACAAAGTCCAGGATAAAAAAGGATTTCGGGGAGGATATTTATTCTCAGCAGGTTCAGGCAGGAGGAAAAACACTGACTCTGTCGGCGGTCTATACAGCAGGATTTTCCCAGAACGGGATCAACGGCGCAGACTACCTGATCATCGTTCCGGACGAGATCTGTGACGGAATGCAGGCATACTATTCCGCTTACGCTGCGGATATAGAAGGAGAGGGAACCGTCGAACTCAGGGACGCACTGGATGAGACTCATCGCCACAAACACGGTCTTATGACATATGATGAATACGAGGCGGCGTGGACAGCCGGAGAGATCGGGGAGGATGAATGGCAGGATGATACGCTGGAAGCCGGGGGAACAGATGAGATGATCGTCATGATCGCAGACCTGTTCGTTCGTGACGCGGATGCTGCCGAACTGAAATTTGTCGTTACTTCCGTCACATTCCCGCTGGAATATATCGCTTTGATCTTTGTTTTCGTGGCGGTCACCATCCTGGCTGTCCAGCAGTTATCAGACTCGGGAAAATACCGGTTTCGGTACGATGTGCTGAAGAAGCTGGGAATGAAGAGACAGGAGGTGGACCGGGTGATCTTCCGGCAGCTCGCCAT
Source organism: Candidatus Mediterraneibacter excrementigallinarum (assembly GCA_019120075.1). GTDB lineage: Bacteria > Bacillota > Clostridia > Lachnospirales > Lachnospiraceae > Mediterraneibacter > Mediterraneibacter excrementigallinarum. Next base: position 6,331 of record DWVT01000160.1, on the reverse strand, counting down.
GTTCTATCTTGTCCCTGCCGTCGCAGCGGCGGTGATCAGTTCTGTGATCGTGATCTATGCCGGAAATGCGTTTGTGAGGATGACAGGAGCATATGGAAACGGGCTCTATTATTTTGCAATCTCTCTGCTGATCTGTGCAGGAGTGTATGTGATCTATTTCGCAGCCACATATCTGGGATTCAAACGGAATGTGGAGTCCGTGTGACGAGCGCGCATGGGACGGCGTTCGAGTATGAACCGCAGCGCCGAACATGCAGCCGCACTTGAAAAAGGTTGCATTTAAATACAGATTGGGATAGAATTTTCAGACAGAAAGGCGGCTGAGCAAAGGCGGCTGACGGGAATACAGACGGGAGGAAACCAGGAAATGAAAAATATCGCTATCATAGAAGACGATGAACTCCTGAACGAAGCACTTTCGCGGATGCTCACAAAGGCAGGGTATGAGACTCTGAGGGCTTATACTCTAAGAGAAGGTATTTCTCTGGTCTCCCGGCTGCCGGACCTGATGATCATCGACATCAATCTGCCCGACGGCGAGGGAACGGAGCTCTGCCGGAAGGCCCGGGAGTACAGTACGATCCCGGTCCTCTTCCTGACAGCCAGGGATGAGGAGCAGGATATGATCGAAGCCTTTGACCTGGGAGCAGATGACTACATTGTAAAGCCATTTCCCATGCAGGTCCTCTTAAAGCATGTGGAAGCGATCCTGAGAAGGACGGCAGGGGAAGAGGGAGGGATACTCTACCGGGGACTGAAGATTCGTCCGGACCGGAAGCAGGTCCTCCGGGACGGGGCGGAGATCCGGCTTTCCGCCCGGGAATATGCCCTGCTGGAACTGCTGGCGAGAAACAGAGGGAAAGTGGTGACAAAGACCATGATACTGGAACAGGTATGGGACGCGGACGGTTCCTTTGTGGAAGAGAACACGGTGAACGTGACGCTGAACCGGCTGAAAAAGAAGATTGAACCGGATCCGGCGAATCCGGTTTATATCCGGAATGTGTTCGGGCTGGGATATACGTTTGGAGAGTGAGATATGTTTCAGAATTTATCTAAGAGCAGAAAAGAGATGGAAGAACTCTCTGCGGCGCTGGAGAGCCTGATCAATGGACAGGAACCCGATCTTGACCGCATCAGCGAGGACACACTCCCGTCAAAGATCCGGAACCAGATCCTGCGCCTGAACGATAAAATGCGGGGAAGTGAGCAGGCCCTCCTGAAAGAACGGGAAGAGATCCGGGGGCTGATCGCGGATACAGCGCACCAGCTCAGGACGCCTCTTGCAAATATGGAAAGCTGGCTGTCATTGCTGAAAGCAGATCTTGAACGCAAGACGGATGAAACGGAATCCGGCGAGGCAAAGTCAAAGTCCCACGGTTCGGCGGAAGAAGGCAGTGAGAGCATCCGCATGGAAGATCAGGCATATTATATCCGTGCGATCTCGGAATCAGAGGAAAAGATCCGGTTTCTGACGGAGGGCTTTATTAAAATGGCCCGCCTGGAAAACGGGATCATACAGATCCGGAAAGATTCCCTGGATATGGAAGAAACTCTCCTTGGCAGTATCTTGCAGGCAAAAAAGGTGGCGGATGAAAAACAGATTGAGATCCGTCTTACCATGAACGGGGAGAGCGGACGGACGAAGAACAAGGACGGTCTGAAGAAAGGAAAAGAGACAGGGGCAGCCGTTCTCCACGATCCCCAGTGGCTGGGAGAAGCGGTGTTCAATCTGTTGGACAACAGCATCAAATATTCTCCGGAAAACAGCACGATCTATATCAGCATGGTGAAAAATGAGATGTTTTTCCGGATCGAGGTGAGAGATGAAGGAACCGGAATTGAGGAGGGGGAAGAGAACCTGATCTTCCGGCGTTTCTACAGAGGAAAGCGTGTAAATGGGCAGAGCGGGTTCGGACTTGGGCTTTCCCTTTCCCGGGAAATCGTGCAGAGACACGGCGGTTTTATGAAAGTAAGACGTCTGGAACCGGGACTCTCGGTGGAAATCTATCTGCCAGTGGAGTAATGAATTGATTAATGTACTAATATGCGGAAGTAATGTATGGAAGCAGCAGAAAGCAACCACAGAAAGCAATCGCCGCCGCGGCAATGAACGAAACGGGAAACTGTAAGCAGTTTGTAAGTATTCCCTGTTAGACTGAACGTAAGAAAACATTACAGGGGGTATCTTATGGAAATATTAAGAATAGAAAATTTAAGGAAGATCTATCAGACTCCGTCGGGAGAAGTGCGCGCTCTCGACGGAGTTTCCATTTCGATTGAAGAGGGAGAATTCGTCGCGATCATCGGTTCCTCCGGGAGCGGCAAGACAACGCTTCTGAATATGCTCGGAGGGCTTGATGATCCGACAGAAGGAGACATCATTGTAAGGGGAAAACGACTGGGCGGCATGAAGGGGGAGGAACTGACTGTATTCCGCAGAAGAAACATCGGGTTCGTGTTCCAGAACTATAATCTGATGCCGATCTTAAGCGTAAAGGAGAATATCACTCTCCCTCTGAAGCTGGACGGGATGGGGATAGACCAGGCGTTCCTGAACCGGATCGTGGACAGCCTGGGACTCAGAGAGAAACTGAATGATCTGCCGGAAATGCTCTCCGGCGGACAGCAGCAGAGAGTTGCCATCGCCAGGGCGCTCAGCACCAAGCCTGCGGTAATCCTCGCGGACGAGCCCACCGGCAATCTGGATTCCGTGACCGGAACGGAAGTGGTGGGACTTCTCAGATCCAGCGCCGCAGCCTTTAACCAGACTATTGTGGTAGTGACTCATAATGAGGAGATCGCACAGATGGCGGACCGGATGATCCGGATCGAGGACGGAAAGGTAAGGTGAACGGCATGAGGAATAACAACAGAGAAGTCATCCGCATGCTGGCGCGGGAGAGTTATCGGGCAAACCGGAGCAGAAACCGGATCCTGACCACTGCCGTGGCGTTTACGGTGATGATGCTGTTCTGCGTGTTCAGCCTCGCCATCGGGAAGATTTCAACGGACTGTCTGCTGTATACACGGAATGCCGGTACAGCGGCATACACCATGCTGGAGCGGGCAAATGAGGCTCAGAAGGAAGAAATCGACGCTCTGCCTTACATCAGGGACACCGGTTTTGATGTGGTATTCGGATATACAGAAGAGTACAGCTGTGAGGTGATGGATAAGACGACATGGGAGATCATGCAGAAACCCGCCTACTCGCATATCCACGGGACGTACCCCGAAGAGAAAGATGAGATCATGCTGTCCATGCGAGCATTAAACGGAATGGGGATCACAGATCCGGAGGTGGGAATGGAAATACATGACCGGATCCAGCTTGCAGACGGAAACGAAATGGATGGCACATTCCGTCTGTCCGGATTTTATACAGAATATATGGATCCCACGATCACAGTCCCTGCCGGATATTTTTCGAAGGAGTTTTATGATACTCTGGATGTGGATACGGACCAGTCAACGATCCTGCTGATCCGGCAGGCCGATGGGATCACAGATGAGGATATCATGCGGCGGCTGTATACGGATGTCACCATGCGTGATGACAGCCAGCAGTTCCTCGGCGGAAATTCATTTACATGGCAGGCAGTGTATGACTTGGCGGGAGGCTTTGGAATGGCGGCGTTTCTTGCCCTTCTCATACTGGCAGGCGCGGGAATGCTGCTCTACAATGTGATGCATATCTCTATCAGCCGGGATATCAGACAGTACGGACTTTTAAAAACCATGGGTGCTACAAAGTCCCAGCTTGAGCGGATCGTATTCCGGCAGACGGTTTATACGGTATTATGGGGCTGCCTGGCAGGTGCCGCTGCGGGGAGTGTCATTACGGTGACTGTGATCCCCGGACTGCTTTCCGGAATGTATCTCCACGGATTGGGAGATGCGTCGGCGATGATCGCGTTCCGCCCCTGGCTGCTCCTGCCGGCGGTCTGCTTCGGCGCAGCGGTCACTTTCGTCAGCGCTGCGCTGGCGGTAAACCGGGCCGCGGGAATGTCCCCGGTGGAAGCAGTGAAATATACCGGACAGACGGTCCGGCATGTACGCAGGACGAAGGGAAAGAAATCCGGCGCAAAGCTTGCGGAGGAAGGGATCAAAGATGACAGAGACGGGATCGTCCTGATGGCGTGGAGAAATCTTTTCCGGGTCCGGAAACGTTTCTTTATCACAGTAGTATCCCTTCTTTTGGGAATCACAGTTTCTCTGGGCGCGGTGGTATTGACCCGTGGAACCGATGAGACAAACCGGATCAACTACGAGAGACCGGACTTCAGCGTTGAGGTGATGATGAACGCCATGTCTGTGGACGCGTATCATTCTGATCAGATCTTTTTTCCACAGGAAATTCAGGACAAGATACTGAATCTGAGAGGAGTTATCGGAAGCCGGATCGCAAGAGGCGGATATGGGAGGATCTCTCTGGATGAAGAGGCGATACAGGTTTTTGTAGGAACTGCCGGGAGTGAGGCAGAGACAAGTCCTTTTGTGGTACAGGTCGTGAGCGATGAGTGGCTGGCGCAGCTCGAGGCGTTTGCAGAGGAAGAAAAACTTGATCTGGATGTGGAGAGCGTGAGGAAAGGAGAAGGGCTGATCTTTCTGCACTACCGTGCCCTGTCACAGATCGAGGAGGAGAAAGGCAGGGAGGATATCGGAAAGGAAATGACCCTTACAGACCTGGATGGAAACGGGGCGCAGACGATGCGGTTCGCGGGATATCTGGACTGTCTGAAGAGCGGGCTTCCGGATCTGAACAATACGGCGATCGGACCAGGTATCATCTATTTCCTCGCAGGGGAGGAGGGCTTTCAGAAGCTGGGGCTGACAGAGCAGACCTTTGAGATCGAGCTGGAAGCAGATCCTGAGTATGAACCCGCGCTGAAAGCGACACTGACAAGGATCACAGGAGATTACAACCGGTCTCATGATCTGATCAGTGAAAGCAGCAATGAAGTGAAGCTGGGAAGTCTGAACATGTATGCGAAATCGGACGAACTGGAAGCGAGAAAAGAGTATATCTCTTCCAGCCGGACCGCCATGGGTGCTCTGTGCATCCTTCTGATCCTGATGGGACTGGTCAACTATGTGAATGTCACACTGACCGGACTTGCCATGCGCAGAAAGGAGTTTGCCGTGCTGGAGAGCATCGGGATGACCAGACGGCAGCTTAAACGGATGCTTCTCCTTGAAGGTGTGTTTTACAGTCTGATCGTCACCGTGCTCCTGCTGACCGCCGGAACCGGAGCGCTGTATGCGTTTGGCGCGGTCATGGATGAAAAGATCGTCTATTTCGTATTCCGGTATCCGGCGGCGGAAACAGCGGTATGTATCATCCTTCTTTTTGTGATCTGTACTGCAGTGCCTCTGATTCTCTTTTGGAAGACAGAGCGGGAGAGCGTGGTGGAGCGGCTGAAAGCCTGCTCCCTGTAGGAAACATAAGAAACATAAAAGAAAATTAAACTGCAGATTTCCGAAATATTTGTAACGTTGTTTTTAAGTCATTTGGAAATCTGCAGTTTTTAATTTACAGAATAACAGCATGTATGACATGGACTGCGATCAATACGCAGAGAAGGACAGCAAAGATTCTGTGAAGTCTCAGCCATGCTCCGGGGTTCATCCGTTTTTTAAACAGAGACGCGATCAGAAGGATGAGCGGGCAGATCCATGCCGCCTTCCCGCTCATCATCGCCGGTTTATGTCCGGATAGGATACCATGAACAAGCGAGACGATCAGGAGGAGCACTCCGCAAACTGCATGAGGTTTAAGGAGCATCTTCACTGAAGGATGCTCCTGTGCCGCAGTGCTCTTTCTCAGCGGAGCAAGCATACACAGCAGGAGCAGTGCAAAAGAAATGAGGATCATAAACAGGTTAAGAATAGTCATAAAATTTCTCCTTTGTATACCTTTTGGTTAGCAACAACTAACAATAATACATGAAAATGATTCTCAAGTAAAGAATTTTTTGAATATGTCACATTTTTTATAAATTGTGGATCACATTTGGTAAAAAATGTGGTATCCTGTCATTATCCGATGCGGAGAGCGTTCAGCTCGATCTGTCCGCAGAAATTATCACTATTATTTCAGACCCGAATATCAGGGAATTTTCACAGAAGTGAGAGATGGAAAAAGTGACAGGGGTGATGCCATTGCAGAGATAAGCGAAGTAAGAATGATACGAAATTTTACATTGCGACATGGAAACAAGATGTATTATACTTAAGGGAGACTAAATGGAAAAAACAAAACTACAATGGCATCCGGCCTTTGGCGCCGCGCTGCGTATCACGCTGCAGGATGAGATGCAGTATCTGG
>DWVT01000159.1 GCA_019120075.1 Candidatus Mediterraneibacter excrementigallinarum | reverse complement strand
AAAGGTCTAAGCCCACATGAGCTTGCTCATAAGTGGGTGAAAGACCTTGGGACCCGCCCCGATATGAGCATAAAAGTGGGATGTATATCCCACGATATGCGAATATTGGGGAGGATTGTGGGAGTGCGTAGCACGGAACAATCCGTAGGCATCGTAGGTGGGGGCTTTTGCCCCAATATCTTACAAGTGTAGTATCACTGAAAGTATATCGTTGATGAGGGGAAAAGTCAATGTAGGAAAATGAAAAATCTGCCGCCCGGCGGAACAGAGCATCGCTCTGTCCGGCACAGGCGGCAGATTTCAGGCAGAATAGAATTTTTCAGGCAGGATCAGGACTGTTTTTTCAGTATGGAAAGATTTTTCTCATTGTCATAGTCCTTATGTACTCCGTCGTCATTGTAGAGGGCATATTCTGCACCGTCGTATCCAAGGAGGCGGATCGTATCATAGTTTATTTCATCCACGCACTCAGCTGCATCCGCCACAGGGATGCATTTTCCGGAGCGGATGAACAGAGGGATCTCGTTGAGAGCGACATCGATCCAGTGGATGCCTTTCTCCATGATCTCCTCGGAGATCGAGCCGTCCGGAAGGAACTTGATGAACTTCATCTCTTCCGGAAGGTAAACATACCGTCCGGCAGCGTTCTGGGTATAGACCGGAGCGATCATGATCTCATTTCCGAGGACAAGCTGATCCTCGATGCCGCGCGCCATTTTATCTTCCGGCCACACAAATGCCAGTGGCTTGAAATACATGTCATCGCTCAGTGCTGCTTTCATGTATTCGCTGTAGAGGTAGGGCAGGAGGCGGTATCTCACGCCGATCACATGGCGGAAGTCCGAAGTATCTCCGAACTGATAACATTCCTGCTCTCTTGTTCCCAGTGCGGAGTGGTCGCGCATGAGAGGAGTGAAGACCCCGAGCGCCAGGAAACGCAGGAGCAGGTCGCGGGTGGTGTCTTCTCCGAATCCGCCCAGATCAGCTCCGGTGTAAAGGAAACCGCACATGTTCAGAGACGGCATCATCTTCAGGTTCAGAAGAATGTGAGACCACCAGGATTTATTGTCTCCGGTCCAGATCCCGCCGTAACGGTGCATTCCGATATAGGAAGAACGGGAGAACATAAGGAAACGTTTTTCCGGGTCGATCCGCTCGAAAGCTTCCCCGGCTGCTCTTGTCATGTTGTAGCCGAACAGGTTGTGGACTTTTTCGTGGACAACTTTCTTTCCATCTACATTGTGATAGAAACGCTTGTAATCGTCATGACTGTTGGAAAGACTGCCCAGTGCTCCCATCACGTGATACATGAGCACCTTCCCTTCCTTGTCATCGATAAAGGACTGGGCGGTCTTTTTCGCTTCTTCGATCCCTTCTGCAGAGTAGAAGATGGAGGGTTCGTTCATATCGTTCCAGAATCCTTCGATGCCCTGATCCGTCAGGAAGCGGTATTTGTCTCCGAACCATTTCCGCGCGTCCGCGTTGAGCACATCCGGAAAATGGGACGGCCCCGGCCAGACAGCGCCCATAAAATCGCTTCCGTCCGCTCTCTTGCAGAAGTAGTTGTTTTTTACGCCCTCTTCATAGACATCGTAGCCTTCTTCAATCTTTACTCCCGCGTCGATAATGGGAACGAGGCGGATATGGTCCGCTTTCATCTCGCTGACAAAGCCGCCGAAATCTTTAAAATCATCGTTCAGTGTGAAATCCTTGTAGGAGTCCATGTAGTCGATATCCATGTAGATCATATCCAGCGGGATATGGTTCTCGCGATATCCTTTTGCGACTTTTCTGAAATCTTCCTTTGTCTTGTAGCCCCAGCGGCTCTGCCCGAAGCCGAACGCGAACTTCGGCGGAATGTAGCTTCTGCCAATGATATGGCGGAACTGTTTTACGATATCATAGGGAGAATCTCCATCGATGACGTAAAGATTCAGGTCAGCGTCCGCACAGCTTACGGTCAGCGTATCCATCTTTGTGTAACCGATATCAAAGGTGATGGTGGAAGGATAGTCAAAGAAAAGACCGAAATTCTCTTTTCCTGCTATAATGATAAAATTATGCGCTGCATACAGGGAGCGTTTGTCCTCTGTGTGATTCGGGTCGTCGGCGCAGTCGCTGACATAGCACCAGTTTCTTTTGTTGATCCCCCGGTTTGCCTCGCCCAGTCCGTAGACGATGTCTTCGTCGTCCATTACATAGGTAAAGCAGAATCCTTCGTCCGTTGTGACCGTGCCGCAGGGGAAAGCACCCGTCCCCTCCGGAACGTCAGCGGTCACGGCGTCTGTGGAAAAGGGAGCGCCGTATACATATTTCTGTATCATGATGATTCCTCCTTCTGTCGATATATTCTGTTCTACATTATAGAAGTTTTTTCAGAAAAAGACTTGTATCATTCTGTCGGATTTATTGTACAATCCTGCTGCTGAAATAAAGTTTTGAAAGATTTACAGCCGGAGAAGTTGACATTGGCAAATTGTTGTGCATACAATAGTTGTATACGCAACTGTCTGGTGCGGATCAGGCGGCGATAAGAAGAGGAGGGATGGTTCATCCATGTTAAAGCGTATTTTTTCTTATTCGGGACAGTACAGAAAATATCTTGTTTTTGCAGCCCTGTGTATCACGGCGGAATCACTGTTTGAGCTTGTGATCCCGCTGATCATGGCTGATATCGTGGATATCGGCGTGGCTTCCGGGGACCGGGCCTATATCTTCCGGCAGGGCGGGATCATGATCCTGGCGGCGCTGGCAGCCCTTCTGCTGGGAATCGGAAGCGCCCGGTTTTCAGCGATCGCAGGACAGGGGATCGGGGCAAACCTGAGGGAGGCAGAGTACGCAAAACTCCAGCAGTTTTCTTTTGCGAATGTGGATCATTTCCAGCAGTCATCCCTTGTGACGAGAATGACGAGCGACGTGACCAATATTCAGAACAGTATCTCAAGCGGCATGCGTCCGGCTTGCAGGGGACCGGTCATGCTGGTGGCGGCCACTGCGGTGGCGTTCTCGCTCAACCGGGAACTGGCGCTTGTCTTCCTTGTCGCTCTTCCCGTACTCGCTGTCTGCCTCTGGCTCATCATCACGAATGTGCGTCCTCTTTACGCGAAGATGCAGGAGGCGATCGACCTGGTGAACCGGATCATCCAGGAGAATCTGACGGCGGTGCGGGTAGTCAAGGCCTATGTGAGGGGAGAGTATGAGATCGGGAAGTTCAATGAGGTCAATACGAATCTCCAGACCCAGTCCGAGCGGGCGTTCCGGCTTGCGATGACGAATATGGCTGCCATGCAGTTTGTCATGTACGGGACGATCCTGAGCATCCTCTGGTTTGGCGGAAAGATGATCAACACCGGCGGAATGCAGGTGGGGGAACTGACCGGCTTTCTGAGCTATGTCCTTCAGATCCTGAATTCTCTGATGATGATATCCAATATCTTTCTCATGCTGACCCGTTCCCTTGCTTCGGGAAAGCGTATCCTCGAGATCATGGACGAGGAGATCGATATCCGGGAGGACGAGGCGGAGGATATTGAAGTCAAAAGAGGCGACATCGAATTCCGTCATGTATACTTTAAATATAAGAAAGACGCGGCAGAGTATGTCCTTTCGGACATTAATCTCCATATCGGCGCGGGACAGACCGTGGGGATCGTCGGGCAGACCGGGTCTGCGAAGACTACACTGGTGCAGCTTATCCCAAGACTCTATGACATTACGTCAGGAGAGCTTCTGATTGACGGGGTGCCGGTCCGGAAGTATCCGCTGAAGCATCTGCGGGATTCCATTGCCATGGTCCTGCAGAATAATACTCTGTTTTCCGGAACACTGCGGGAGAATCTGCTCTGGGGCGATAAGGACGCCACCCAGGAGGAAATCGGGGAGGCATGCAGGATCGCGGGAGCAGATGAATTTATCGACCGGCTGGAAAAAGGATATGACACGGAGATGGGACAGGGCGGCGTCAATGTCTCCGGAGGACAGAAGCAGAGGCTCTGTATTGCCAGAGCAATCCTGAAGAAACCGAAGGTACTGATCCTGGACGACTCCACCAGTGCTGTGGACACGGCCACAGAGGCGCGGATCCGGGAGAGACTGGCGCAGAAGCTGCCTCATATGACAAAGATCATCATTGCCCAGCGAATCTCCTCCGTGCGCCACGCGGATCAGATCATTGTCCTTGAGGACGGAAAGGTCAGAGGGGTCGGAACCCATGAGGAACTGCTGGCGGATAATAAGATCTATCAGGAAATCTATGATTCTCAGAAGGAAGGAGCTGATCTGTAATGGCAAGATATACCGGGTATAAACGGCCGAAAAATACGTCGAAAGCACTTGGGGAGCTGTTCCGGTACATGGGTTACCACAAGTGGCTTCTGCTGCTCGTGGCAGTGCTGGTTCTGATCAGCACCGGCGCCAGTGTGGCGGGGACCTATCTGCTCAAGCCGGTGATCAATGACTTTATCCTTCCCGGCGATATAAAAGGGCTGATCCTGGCGCTTGCCGGGATGGGGATCATGTACCTGTGCGGCGCTCTCTCCACCTTCGGATACAACCGTCTGATGGTGAAGACTTCCCAGAAAGTTGTCGGGGATATCCGAAGAGACCTGTTTGCCCATGTGCAGACCCTTCCTCTGAAATATTTTGACGCCAATACTCACGGCGAGCTGATGAGCCGGTTTACCAACGATGTGGATACGGTGCAGGAAGCGCTGAACAACAGCTTTACCTCGGTGATCCAGAACTCTCTGACTCTGGCCGGGACCGTGGTCATGCTGATCGTACTGAATGTGAAAATGGCGTTCATTGTCATTGTGTTTCTTCTGATCATGTTTGTGTTCATCAAATGGAATGGAAAACGGAGCAAAGAATACTATGACCGGCAGCAGGAGTATCTGGCGGAGATCAACGGGTTTACCGAGGAGATGACCGCGGGCCAGAAAGTGGAGAAGATCTTTAACCATGAAGAGGAGGACATGAAGATCTTCCGGGAGAAAAACGAGGCGCTCCGGGTGGCTTCCACCAAAGCGCTTGCCTATTCTTCCATGATGATCCCGAGCATCGTATCCCTTTCCTATGGATGCTACGCCGTGTCCGCATGTGTCGGAGGCCTTCTCGCGATCGCGGGGATGATGGATCTGGGGAGCCTGGCTGCCTATCTGGTCTATGTCCGTCAGAGCGCCATGCCCCTGAACCAGTTTACTCAGCAGGTGAACTTCATCCTGTCAGCGCTGGCAGGCGCGGAGCGGATCTTTGAGATGATGCATGAGGAACCGGAGGTTGACGATGGAACGGTAACGCTTGTCCGGGTGGACCGGAAAACGGACGGAGGACTGGAAGAAAGAAGGACTTCCTCCCTGTCAGGCTGGTGCGGAGACTATGCGTGGAAAGAGATGGACGGAAGCCTTACGCTTCTCCGGGGCGATGTCCGGTTCGAGAACGTGGTCTTCGGGTATGTGCCCGGCAGAAAGGTGCTGGATGGGATCAGTCTCTATGCGAAGCCGGGACAGAAGATCGCTTTTGTAGGTTCCACAGGAGCAGGGAAGACAACCATCATCAATCTGATCAACCGGTTTTATGAAATAGAGGACGGCCGGATCCTGTATGACGGGATCGATATCAGAAGGATCCGTAAGGATGACCTGCGCCGTTCCCTTGCCATGGTTATTCAGGATACCCATCTTTTTACCGGCACCATTGCCGATAATATCCGCTACGGACGCCTGAATGCCTCGGATGAAGAAGTGGCGGAGGCGGCAAAACTGGCGAACGCGGACTCCTTTATCCGGAGACTGCCGGACGGATATCAGACCATGCTGCACAGCGACGGCAGCAACCTTTCCCAGGGGCAGAGACAGCTTCTTGCCATTGCCAGGGCAGCGGTGGCGCATCCTCCGGTGCTGATCCTTGACGAGGCAACATCTTCTATCGATACCAGGACAGAACGGCTGATCGAGAAAGGAATGGATGCGATCATGGAGGGAAGGACAGTTTTCGTGATCGCCCACAGACTGTCCACGGTAAGAAATTCCAAGGCGATCATGGTGCTTGAGCATGGAAAGATCCTGGAACGGGGGAACCATGAAGAACTCCTTCGGCAGAAGGGCAGATATTATCAGCTTTATACCGGTATGTATGAGCTGGAGTGACAGAGCGAAGATATGGAAATGGATGAAAAAGACAGACGGGAGCAGAGACATTATATGATGATGATACCAGGGTCAAATAGACAAAACTCCGACGCAAGCTTGCTTGTGAGAGGAGTTTTGACTACATTATATTATAGAAGAAAGGGATAAGACAGGATGACAAAGAAGCAGAAATTTCGGGAAACACTGTACCAGATCGAACTGCTGAAGCGAAAAAAGGTGCAGAAATTCCTTCTTGATATCGGGCTTACGCCGGGACAGGGGCAGGCAAGGATCCTGATCTTTCTCTCGGTTCATTCTCCGGTGAGCCAGAGGGAGATTGCGGATGCCTGCCTTCTGGATGTGACCACAATGTCCCGGACTCTTGACAAGATGGAACGGCAGGGGCTGCTCCGCAGGGAGCGGGATCCGGAATGCCGGAGAGCCTATCGGGTAGAACTTACGGAAGAAGGCTGCCGGAAAGCGGAAGAGGTAAAAAAAGGATTCCGGTGCCTGGAAGATATCATGTGTTCTGAAGTTTCCGATGAGGAGCTGGAAGAACTGATCCGCGGGCTTGAGAAGATCCGGGAGAATCTGCGCCGGGATGGCAGAGAAAATGGATGACAGAACAGAGTAAGGGATATATAATTTATTTTATGATGCCAGGGTCAAAAGGTCTAAGCCCACATGAGCTTGCTCATAAGTGGGTGAAAGACCTTGGGACCCGCCCCGATATGAGCATAAAAGTGGGATGTATATCCCACGATATGCGAATATTGG
>DWVT01000158.1 GCA_019120075.1 Candidatus Mediterraneibacter excrementigallinarum | reverse complement strand
GCGTGACTGGAGTTCAGACGTGTGCTCCTTCCGATCTGGAGCGGGAGAAGGAGAAAGCCAGGATATCCGGGCATGCCCAGGGCCGTGCGGAAGGCCGCGCCCAGGGCCGTGCGGAAGGCCGCGCCCAGGGCCGTGCGGAAGGCCGCGCCCAGGGCCGTGAGGAAGGTCGCGCCCAGGGCCGAGCGGAGGGACGTGCGGAGGGCCGAGCAGAGGGCCGTACAGAAGGATGCGAACTGGGACTTGAGCGGGGAAAGACGGAAGGAATTCGCCTTGCAAAACTTGTTTTCCGCCTTTCATCAGAAGGAAAAACGGAAGAGGAGATTGCGGGAGAATGCGGAATGTCAGAGGAACAGGTGAGAGAAATCCTGGAATGAGGAAGGGACCTCTGCCATGATGAAAGACAGCACAGCAATTATATTGAATAATCGTACGACCGCTGCACGGGAAAAGTGGAGCGGTCGTTTTGGGATCATGAGGAGAAATTTATTGATTCTTATTGCAACAAATTCCATTTCTGTTGACTCTAATATATACCGAATACAAAATTCAATAGCAGGAATTCACAGCATTGTACGGAGCATGAGAGGAGGGGTGCGGATGTACGATCATGAGAAAGGAACGGAAGCCGATCTGATCCGCCGGGCAAAGCGGGGAGATGTGAAGGCGTTTTCGGGACTTTATTCGGAAATCTACTTGGATCTGTATAAGTTTGCACTGTATACGACAAAGCACAAGCAGGACGCGGAAGATGCAGTCAGTGAAGCGGTGATGACAGCGTGGGAAAAATTGGGGCAGCTCAGGAAGGAGGAATCGTTCCGGAGCTGGATGTTTACAATCCTGAATAATCAGTGCCGGAAGATTCTGAAAAAACGGAATCAGGAGGCAGTTCTGGAACTGGCAGACAGAGAGCGGATTGGGATCCGCGGGGAAGACGGAGTCGAGCCGGATCATGCCGGGATACAGGACGTCAGAGCGGCTTTTGAAACATTGGATGAAGAGGAGAGGATGATTCTGGCTTTTTCTGTCTTTGAGGGATATCAAAGCGAAGAGATCGGCCGCATGCTGGAGTGCAGTCCCGGTACTGTTCGTTCGAAGAAGAGACGCGCCCTGGGAAAACTGCGCAGGATCCTTGAAAATGTCGGATAGAAGTCGGGAAGGAGGAAGGAAGATGGAAGAGAAAAATAATATCGGTAATGAAGCAGAAGAAAAGAAAATGGAGGATCTCCTCCAAGAAAGTGCAAAAGATACGGAGATACCAGATTCCCTCCTGCCGGGAGAGATTGAAAAGAAGATTCTGGAGAGAGAGCGAATCAGAAAGAAGAGAAGGAGGCGGCATATCCTGTCGGGTACAGTGGCGGCAGGACTTTGTCTTGTGGCGGGGATATCAGGATATTTTCTTATCACAGATCATACCGGAGACATGAGGAGCGGAACGTCTGAACAGTCTGTTTCTGCATCTTCGGAAGCGGCGAATCCTGATGGGAGCGGTACGGATGAGTCGTCCGTAACAGCCGGGATATCGGAGACGGACCTGCTTGCAACGGCAGAAGATTACGATGAGATTTACGAATATATTCAGGCGGAAAGAGAATACTGGGAAGATGCAGCTTCTGCAACGGAGGAAAGCACAGCGGACAGCAGTACAGGCAGCGCGGAAGCACGGAGTTTTGATTCTGCCGGAGCGAATGCAGAAAGTATTTCCAATACGGCTTCCGGAAAAGAATATTCCGATACGAATGTGAGGGAAGAAGGGGTTGGCGAAGGCGATATCGTCAAAACAGACGGGAAGAATCTCTATGTCGTAAACGGAGAGAAAATCAATATTGTTGGAGCCGGATCGACAGAGATGGAACTCCTGGCGCAGATTGAGCCTGAAGAGGGGAGTTATCCGTCTGAGGTGTATGCACAGGATGGATATCTTGCTGTGGTTTATACAAAATCAGAGTACAGTGACGGAACGAACGGATATGATGGTTATTACAGGGACTATACCTGCGCTGATGTCTATGATGTCAGCAATCCGGAAGAGCCGGAAAAGATCGGTGGGATCACCCAGAGCGGATATTTTAATACAATGAGGATCCGCGGCGGATATGTTTATCTTCTCAGCAGTTTTTATGCGGATACCGGCGCGGCGAGGGGGAATCAGCCCGCGTATATCCCTGAGGTACAGGGAAAACTCATTTCCACAGACTGCATTTACATGCCTCAGGGACGGATGGGAAACAGCTACACTGTGATCTCATCCTTTGATCTCGACGATCCGGAAGGACACACGGACAGCAAGGCAGTGTTTGGAAACACAGGCATATGCTATGTGAGTACAGAGAACATTTATATTACAGAATCTATCTACGGTGAAAGTGATTCTGATGTGAACCAGACGTCCATACGCAAAGTGTCTTATGGGGAGGGAATACTGGAAGGTGCGGGGCAGACAAAACTCAGCGGTGTACTCAACGATTCGTTCAGTATTGATGAGTATGACGGGTATCTGCGGCTCGTGACCACAGTCACAAAAACAGAGGGACAGACACGGGGGATTGTTCCGCTCCTTGCTCCGGAGCCGTCTGAGTCCAATTCGCTTTATGTTCTGGATGAAAATCTGAAGATCGTCGGAGAAATTCGGGATCTGGCGGAGGGCGAGAGTGTTTACTCGGCCAGATTTATGGGAAAGACGGGATATTTTGTCACATTCCGGCAGGTGGATCCGTTGTTTTCCGTGGATCTGTCCGATCCGGCTGCCCCGAAGATCCTGGGAGAACTGAAGATCCCCGGATTTTCTGAATATCTGCATCCGTATGGAGATGGACTGCTGTTGGGAATCGGGATGGATGTGGATGAGAGCGGTGTCGCAACGGAAGGTGTGAAACTTTCCATGTTTGATATCTCAGATCCGTCTGATGTGCGTGAAGTGCAGAAATATGTGATCGAGGATATGTATGGCACGGATGTCTATGACTACAGATCTGTGTTTGCAGATGTGGAGAAGAACCTGTTCGGGTTCACAGCGTACGGCAGTGGTCAGAAGTACTACATTTTCTCATATGATGAAAATAAAGGGTTCCGTCAGGAATTTGAAAGAACGCTGGGAGGATATGGAAGTACAAGAGGTCTGTATATTGGAGACCGGTTTTATCTTGTATCGGGAAATACAATAGAGGCATATGCGCTGGATGGATTTGAAAAGGTAGGCGATCTGGTATTGTGAAGGACAGCGGAGAGGTATTTGTCAATTTCCGGTAAAAATATTATATTCAGAAATCATATGGACGTATAGCGGACAACATGATATCCTGTGAGAAAAGAAGCCATTTGCGAAAATGAGAAAAGAGAGGGGGAATCAGAAATGGCATTTGCAGGAGTTGTTTTGGCATTCATATCAGTGTTCCTGTTTGTCTCGCTTGCTGTGGGGATATTGATGATTGCCGCACAGTGGAAACTGTATAAAAAGGCAGGAGAGCACGGATGGGCGGCGCTCATCCCGTTCTACAGCCAGTATGTCCTTGTAAAGATCACATGGGGAAACGGATGGCTGTTTTTGCTCTATCTGGTCCCGATAGGAAATTTTATCTTTGCCATTGCAACAAATATAAAGCTGGCAAGAGTATTTGGAAAGAGCGGAGGATATGCGGCCGGTCTGATCTTTCTGTCATTTATTTTCCTGCCCATGCTGGCGTTCGGAAGCGCTCAGTATCTGGGATCTGATGAAAAGAAGAGCCGGGGGGTGATCATTGCCACAGCTGTCACAGGAGTCGCATATATCCTGCTCATAGTCATCCTGACGGTGACGGGAGCCGTCGTCGGTTTGTCACAGTATCAGAAGGGAGAAAGTGTCTATGTCGATGGAGATAACGGATATGATGATCGTGGCGGCGCCGAGGCGGTGGAAGACTGGGAAGAGGAGTTTTATGATCATGATGGATACGACGATTATGATGAGCAGCAGGATTTTGACGACGGCGTATCGCCGGACGATTATGAACCGATGGAGGGGTATGACGACTTTATCAAAGTTCCTCTGACGGATGGGGACAGCACGGTGGAAGTGCCGGTGCTCCGAAGCGAGTATCTGACTGTTTCAGATTCCAGCGTTGTGTCACTGGAGGATGGGATCATGACGTCTCTTTATATGTCGTATGCATATGATGATCCGTCATCTGTCATATCTGAGCTGGTGGATATGCAGGTGGACTCCATGTCAGATATGCCGGAGTATTATGCAAATGTTACGGCAGACGAACTGATTTCCGGAGACGGTTTCGCGCTGCAGCAGATAAACTATGATTCCATATCTTACGACGGAACATCTTATCCGTGCTTTGATATCTTAAAGTGTGATGTAGTGGACGACGATTATGTTATCCTTATGCTTACCGTGGATAATTCATCTGCCACAGAGGATACAAAGGAACTGCTGCACGATGCCTGTGAGGTTTACGGGATTGATTTCGAATTTGATTAAAGAAAATTACGATTCACAACCGCTTCAGCGTGAGGAATGACTGCGCCGTAAGGCGCAGGGCTGGAGCCTCGAAGAGGCGACGGGTGCGCATGCAGGCGGGGATGTGAATCCTAACAAAAGAGACCGGGGCTTCCGGTCTTGACATCCCCGTTTACGTGTGCTAATCTTTTTAAAGACTGAAATAAATTGCTTCAGGTGAAACGCGACGACGAAGAGAGTAGTCTGCCGGATATTTTACAGAGAAATCCCGGAAGATCCGTATCCTTTGAAGGAAAGTCCAGATCATCAGGAAATCTGGAAGGTACAGATCCGATGCTGAGAGGGATGGATGGAAAGCAGATGAAAATGGCTTCTGAGCAGCGCACCGAACTGTGAAGGACCTCGCTAAGTGCCAACGGGGAAACACCGCAGTCACTGGGCTCGAGAGGACCTCGCCAAGTGTCCGGGTGTACGTTCGCACTAAGCTCGTGAAATACCTCGCTAAGTGCTCACAGTAAGGCTGCGATGGGTCCGCCCATTATAGCGGACGGGTGTTGTCAGGCACCTGCTGAGGTGCTTTCTGCGAGGAAAGCGCGAAGAGAAGTGGTAACACGGAATGCTCCGTCTTCTTGAACAGGTTTCTGTTCGGGAAGGCGGTTTTTTGCGCGATAAGACCGGAGGGCGGCCGCATGGATGGGCAAGCTTGCCTGAACAGACATGCGGACATCCGACGGGCAACGGACAGCGAACAGCTTTGCTGTGAGCTGCCCGAGGTATCGCGCTGATCGGATAGGAAGAAGGGACTTCCCTTATCCGATTTTAATCAAAGGAGGGTAATCATGTCAGAGAAACCAAAGTATTATATTTCAACAGCAATCGCTTACACATCAGGTAAACCGCACATTGGAAATACCTATGAGATCGTCCTTGCGGATGCGATCGCGCGCTACAAGAGAAGTCAGGGATATGATGTTTATTTCCAGACCGGAACTGACGAACATGGACAGAAGATCGAACTCAAGGCTGAGGAGGCCGGCATTTCTCCGAAGGAGTTTGTGGATAATGTATCCAAAGAGATCAAACGGATCTGGGATCTGATGGACACATCCTATGACAAGTTTATCCGCACAACAGACGCTGATCATGAGAAACAGGTGCAGAAGATCTTCAAGAAGCTGTACGATCAGGGAGATATTTACAAAGGATACTATGAAGGAATGTACTGCACACCTTGTGAATCCTTCTTCACAGAGTCACAGCTTGTCGACGGAAAATGTCCGGACTGCGGACGCGAGGTGCAGCCGGCGAAAGAAGAGGCATATTTCTTCAAAATGAGCAAATATGCTGACCGCCTGATCGAGCATATCAATACGCATCCGGAGTTTATCCAGCCGGTATCCCGCAAGAATGAGATGATGAACAACTTCCTTCTCCCGGGACTGCAGGATCTGTGTGTATCCAGGACTTCATTCAAATGGGGAATCCCGGTAGACTTCGACGACAAACATGTGGTCTATGTCTGGCTTGACGCGCTTACCAACTACATCACCGGGATCGGATATGACTGTGACGGAAACAGTTCTGAAAAATTCGAGAAATACTGGCCGGCGGATCTTCACCTGATCGGTAAGGATATCATCCGTTTCCATACGATCTACTGGCCGATCTTCCTGATGGCTCTGGGACTTCCGCTGCCGAAGCAGGTGTTCGGACATCCGTGGCTTCTCCAGGGAGACGGGAAGATGAGCAAGTCCAAAGGAAATGTGCTCTATGCCGATGAACTGGTAGATTTCTTCGGAGTGGATGCAGTCCGCTACTTCGTTCTGCATGAGATGCCTTTTGAAAATGACGGCGTGATCACATGGGAGTTGATGGTGGAGAGACTGAATTCCGATCTTGCCAATACCCTTGGGAATCTGGTCAACCGTACGGTTTCCATGACAAATAAATATTTCGGCGGCACAGTGACAGACAAGAATGTGACAGAGGATGTAGACGCGGATCTGAAGGCGGTAGCGGAAAACACACCGAAGGCAGTAGAGGAGAAGATGGACCGCC
>DWVT01000157.1 GCA_019120075.1 Candidatus Mediterraneibacter excrementigallinarum | reverse complement strand
AATAGAAAGAGAGGTGAACTGTAGGTGCAGAGTAAACATGAAACGCTTGGTGAGATCATCAAGAATGCCCGCATAAAAGCAGATATTTCTGAACTCCCAAAAAAATTGACACTCAATAAATTGGCGCTCATTGGGGAAGCTGAAAAAAGCCCGTAAAATCAAGGAAAATCCCATTTTTCACTTGTATTTTTTGGAAAAATATGGCATGATACAAGAGAGGCAATTAACCCTCAAATATTAAACGGATGGAGTGCCATATGTACCTGGACTGTACGATAAAGATACCTGATTCAAACGGGAAAATCACGAAGAAGACAATCAAGGGAACGACGTATATCTATTATGAATACGCGCGGATTTATCTGAAAGATAAGAAGTATAACACACCGAGACGGATATGTATCGGCAAGCAGGTTCCTGGCCAGTCTGCACTCATGTTGCCGAATGACAAGTTCTTAAAGATATTTCCACAGGAAATCCTGCCGGAGGAGAAACAGGGATACCGAAGTGGCTGCCTTCGTATTGGGGCTTATATTGTGATTCGGAAGGTCATATCTGACTACAGATTGGATCTGATGCTTGCAAGAATCGTTGGAAAGGATGCGGGGCTGTTTCTGGATCTGGCTGCCTATACAATCATTACCGAAGGAAATGCCGCCCAGTATTATCCGGATTATGCTTTCAACCATCCATTGATGACAGAGGATATGCGTATATACAGTGATTCGAAAGTGTCCGATTTTCTTAGCCGGACTACGACAGACCAACGGATTCTGTTTTTGAATGAATGGAACGAGAAGAGAGATCATAGGGAAAGGATCTATATTTCTTACGATTCCACAAACAAAAACAGCCAGGCCGGCGACATCGATCTGGTAGAGTTTGGCCATCCAAAAGATGACCAGGGGAAAGAAATCTTTAATTATTCCATTGCCTATGACCGGAATAATAGAGAGCCTTTGTTCTACGAGTCTTATCCCGGAAGCATTGTAGACATATCCCAGCTTCAGTATACGCTTGGCAAAGCGAAGGGATATGGGTACAGACGGGTTGGGTTTATTCTGGACCGGGGATATTTTAGCAAGGAAAATATCCGGTTCATGGATGATAATGGATATGATTTCGTTATCATGGCCAAGGGGATGAAAAAACTGGTCAGCGATATCATACTGGAGCGAAGAGGACGTTTCGAGGATGATCGGAAAAACAGTATCCGCGCCTACAAAGTCAGTGGCACAACTGTTCGGCGGAAACTATATGCAGATGATGAAAAAGAGAGGTATTTCCATATTTATTATAGTGACAGCAAAAGGCAGTCTGAGCGGGAAAAATTTGAAGATAAAATTGACCAGATGGGAAAGAAACTAAAAGACTGTATGGGGCTGCCAGTTCGTCTGAGAGGAGATTTTATTAAATATTTCGATCTGGTGTACTGGCATGAAGGCCTGGAAGATGAGAAGTTCATGTCCGGAATCGAAAAGACAGAAATAATCAACCGGGAGATACAGCTTTGTGGTTATTTTGTGATTGTGACTTCGGATAAGATGACAGCAGAGGAAGCGCTGACGCTGTATAAGAGCAGGGATGGATCGGAGAAACTTTTCCGGGGAGATAAATCGTATCTCGGGGCGCGGAGTGAGCGGGTTTACTCTAATGAGTCAATGGATACAAAGATATTTATAGAGTTTGTAGCCACGATTATCCGAAGTAAGATATATACCTGTCTGAAAGACGAAATGGACCGACAGGAACACAGGAGAAATTTCATGACAGTGCCTGCAGCCATAAAGGAACTGGAAAAGATAGAGATGCTAAAAGGTGCTGATAATGAATACCGTTTGGATTATGCAGTCACTGCCAGACAAAAAGAGATCCTGAAAGCTTTCGGCCTTACAGCATCTAATGTACAGAAACAGGCGGCTGCAATCAGTTCAGATCTGGCAAGGATTGAGGTTGAGGAGTTTGAAAAAGCAGCAAACGAACAAATGAAAACACTGTGATATGGGAGGGCAGGAAGATGGCGAGACGGGTTGTGACATTAGAAGAAAAGATAGAGAAAGCTCAGATCAATGTGGCCGAAACAAAAGTGAAATACGATAAGGCAGTTGATGAATTGGAAAAGCTTCTGACGAAACGGAAGGAGCGGGATAACAAGCAGCTCCTGGAAGCATTCTCAAAAAGCGAGAAAACCCTTGCAGAAGTCATTGAATTCCTGCAAGGGAATAGGCCGTCAGAAGATTGAGTGTTACATAACAATTGGACAGGGGAAGAAAAAGCATGATGACACTAACGCAGTATAAAAAAGTAATTAAATCTTTAACCAGAGATGAATTAGAAGCGCATTTATTTGAAATGTTCAAATCTTCTAAAGTTTTCAAGGATATCGAAAGCAGTTGTTGGAGTAGAGCATCCAATGATGAATTGATGGTCAGTCTGCAGAAACGATTAGAAAAGGTTTTCTGGAAGGAACAGTTTTCTTTGAGTGAATGCAAAGGTGTGCTGAACGACTACCTAAGCAGAACTGTAGATGAAGGAACGAAGGCTCTGATGCACCTTGCTTTCGCTGCCGAAGCCGCAGAACTTAGTGCAGTATACGGTGACTATGGGGAAAGATTTTACAACAGCCTTGAATCCTCAGCTGAAAAATTTCTGAATTATGCAAAACTGCATCCGGATTTTTTTAGCCTCCACGAAATAGA
>DWVT01000156.1 GCA_019120075.1 Candidatus Mediterraneibacter excrementigallinarum | reverse complement strand
GCAAACAAGGTTCGTAAGAAACCTCTCCGCGTTATCCTGAACGGTCTTGGAAAAGACGCTGCAAAGATCATTTCCAGAATCAACGGATTCACATATGTTCAGACAGAGTATGACTACTTTACAGGAGAACTCAAAGAGGTATCCAGAACAGCTTACTCTGATGGACTTCGTTCCAAAGTAAACTGCTACGGAGCAAACGACGTTCGTGAAGGCGTTGCTATCATGTGGAAAGAGGGCGTTGACGTTTCCATCACAGGAAACTCCACAAACCCGACACGTTTCCAGCATCCGGTTGCAGGTACATACAAGAAAGAGTGTGTAGAGGCTGGAAAGAAATACTTCTCCGTTGCTTCCGGCGGTGGTACAGGACGTACACTTCACCCGGACAACATGGCAGCTGGTCCGGCTTCCTACGGTATGACAGATACAATGGGACGTATGCACTCTGACGCACAGTTTGCAGGATCTTCTTCCGTACCGGCTCACGTTGAAATGATGGGTCTGATCGGTGCAGGAAACAACCCGATGGTTGGTATGACTGTAGCTGTTGCAGTAGCTGTTGAGGAAGCAGCTAAGGCTGGCAAATTCTGATTATAGTTATATATTCAGATTATGATAAAAGTGGGAAAAGGAGGTTGTTTTTGGACGACCTCTTTTTTCTGTGGCACAATGTTTTGTGCATATATCAGCGAGGCAATTCGATGTGGATGCAGAGTATATAAAGGGATATGGAAGACAGGATTTGATATGAAAAATCTTTATCGGAAAAATGAAGCAGAAAATAATGGTTATGTTTTGTGGATCCTTATTACGGTTGAACTTCTTATGTCTTTTTCATTTCTGGGATATATACATATTGAACCGATATCAATCACTTTTGTATATATCCCCGTTCTGATAGCCGGCTGTATGCTGGGACCGAAGGAATCTACGATTGTCGGAGCCGTGTTTGGCCTTTCATCCATGTGGAAAGCGTCCGCGTTTTATGTTGGAGCCGGAGATGCAGTGTTTTCTCCGTTTATGAGCGGAAAGCCGGTTGAGAGTATTTTGCTGAGCGTTGGCTCCAGGATGCTTTTCGGTTTTATTTCAGGAGTGTTGTACAGTATTGCGAAAAAGAGCAGACATCCTTTTGTGGGGATTATTCTCGTGACTTCTGTCGGAAGAACGCTCCACACTTTTCTGGTGTACAGTTTTATGGCAATCTTGTTTCCGGAGAGCGGTTTTCATGTTATAAACACATTAGATGATTTTTTATCGGCAGATTATTTTCTTGTTCTGATCATTACGTATATCATTGTCTGTTTATGTTATTTCTTCACAAAATCTGAATATTATAGGAATTTTTTTGAGCATATTCAGAGGGTAGATCAGGTGAGTACGTTTATATCGCGCTATAGAAAAGGCCTCGCCTGTATCATCGTACTTTTCCTTCTTGCTTCCTTCAGTGTAACACTGTACTTTTCTGACAGAATAGGGAATGCACTGTCAAGATATGGGCTTGATTTGAAGGATAAGGCCGCGTATGATCTCATACATCTTGAGATTCAGTTCCTTTTCGGGATCATTTCGCTGGGAATGCTTATTCTGATATTTGTTATATTATATCTGAAAAATATAAATTATCTGTATTATGAGGCAAGGCTGGACGGGCTGACCGGGCTGATGGGCAGGCAGCAGTTTTTTCAGGAGGGAGAGAAACTGCTGAAGAAAATGGCTCCAACCAGTGAGGAAAGAAAAGGATGCTTTGTTATCCTTGATATTGATTATTTTAAACAGATAAATGACAATTATGGCCATCCGGCAGGAGATCGTGTACTGATAGAGACGGCAGATGTAATGAAGAACATATTTGAAAAGAAAGCTATCCTGGGAAGACTGGGAGGTGATGAATTTGTCGCCTTTGTTTATTGTTTAATGACAAAGGAGGAGATCACTGAATATATGAACAGACTGAGAAAAGAGATTGCACGGATTCGTATTATGGATCAAAAAGTGACATGTAGTATTGGAGTGATTCCTGTTGAGAATGAATACATGATCGAAGAACTTTACAGAAGGGCGGACCGGCTTCTCTATGAGGCCAAGAAACATGGTAAAAATCAGTTTGTTTACGGATATCATTCTGAAGATATATAAAGGAAAAAGGAGATGTTGAACAATGAAGGTTTTGATGATCAATGGAAGTCCCCACGCAAAGGGAAATACGTATACGGCACTGCATGAGATGGAAAAAGTTTTTACAGCAGAAGGTGTGGACAGTGAGATCGTCCATGTAGGAAACAGACCGGTCAGAGGATGTATCTCCTGTAATTCCTGCGCATCAAAAGGAAAGTGTGTTTTTGACGATGTGGTGAATCAGACTGCTCCGAAGTTTGAGGAATGTGACGGTCTGGTCGTTGCCAGTCCGGTCTACTATGCATCAGCCAATGCCACTCTGATCGCCTTCCTGGACCGTCTGTTCTACAGCACACCTTTTGACAAGTCCATGAAGGTAGGAGCGAGCGTTGTGGCCGCCCGCAGGGGAGGGCTTTCTGCAACATTTGATGAACTGAACAAATATTTTACGATCAGCGGTATGCCTGTGGCGTCCAGCCAGTACTGGAACAGTATCCATGGTATGACGCCCGGCGAGGCAGAGAAGGATGCGGAAGGGCTGCAGACGATGCGGACTCTTGCCCGGAATATGACCTTCCTTATGAAAAGTATTGCCCTTGGAAAAGAAAAATACGGGCTTCCGGAAAAAGAACCTTTTGATCAGACAAACTTTATCAGATAATATGATCATTCCGGAAGGAGTGTTTGAAAGAGAGACTGTGTATGCACGGTCTCCTTTTTTTAAGCAAAAAATAAAAATATCTTTGATCATTTCGCCGTTCCCGGCCGTTATCATATATCAGAAAAGGAAATGATCCTGCAGGTCATGGAGCATGTATGCTGAGGAGAACATAAAAGAAGAATGGAGGTCAGGATCTTGAGTGACGATGAACTCATAGAGGAGATACGGAACGGAAAGACAGAATATGGGGACGAGCTTGTAAACCGGTATTATCCCTCGATTCTGCGTTACTGCAGATGGCACTGTGCAAGCCGATGGCAGGCGGAAGATCTGACCCAGGAAACCTTCTACCGTGTGTTCCGCGGTCTGGACAATTATGTCGGCCAGGGAAAATTCCGGGCTTATCTGTACCGGACTGCATATCATCTCTGTGTGGATGAGGCAAGACGTACAGTATGGGAAAAACTTCCGGAAAATGAGAGGGATCCGGACAACAGGATGGAACAGGTTGAGAATATAGAGACAGTGAAGCGCCTTCTAGCCGGATTGACGGAATCTCAGAGGGAGGCTGTGATACTTCGGTTTGGAGAAGATATGAGTTTTCGGGAAATTGCCGGAATTACGGGAATACCGCTCAGGACTGTTCAGAGCAGGATCCGCCTGGCGCTCAAGATGCTGAGGAAGGAGAAATTATGAATCAGAGAGAGTTAAGACGTATTCTTCATTTGGAGATCCGTATAGAAAGAGAAAAGCTGACTGAGACACAGATAAATTGCAGGGAGATCCTGAACAGTCAGCAAGTCAGAGAAATGGTCTGCACAAAGTCCGGGGAAGGGATCGGGTTGGAAAGGACCGGATTCGGAGCCTTTTTGTCCGGGGTATTCAGGTATTCCGGTATACGACTGTGGGGGATGCACGGGATCGTTCTGCTTTTGGTTATCGCCGGAGCATGGCAGCTCCCGGGATCTCCGGCAGTGATCTCTCTTTTCATGCCCCTGTTTGCGCTGGCGAGCATTCCGTCTTTTTATGAGAATCGTCTCTGGGGGATGGGAGAAGTGGAGGCGGCTACCCGGGCTTCGGGGGCGCAGCTCATGCTGGCAAAGCTGATTCTGGCCGGGGCGGCGGATCTGGTCTGCCTTACGGTATTTCTCGGGGTAAGCTGGAAAAGCGGGAGATATGGAGAGGAACTGATCCATCTGATTCTTTATGCTCTTGTGCCGCTGCTTTCTTCTCTGTCTGTGATCCTGTGGAACGCCAGAAAAAATGCGGAGAACGGGATGGAAAGAGGGATTAGTTTCTGTGTGGGGATACTGATCCTGGCGGTTTTATCCGGGATAAGGATACCCTGGCTGTATCAGACTTCTGCTGTCGGAATATGGATCACAGCCTTTTTAATATCAGGCCTGTTTTTTGCGGGTGAGATCCGGCAACTGATCCGGATCTGGAGAGGAGGAAATATATATGGAGTTGTCGCTTGACCGTCTGACAAAGCAGTATGGGAGAAAGATTGCGGTGGATCATGTATCCGCTGTGCTGAGCCCGGGAGTATACGGTCTGCTGGGAGCTAACGGAGCCGGAAAGACCACATTGATGAGGATGATCTGCGGGATTCTGGAACCGACATCGGGAGAGGTTTTCCTGAACGGTACCCCGATCCTGGAAATGGGAGCGGACTACCGGAATCTGCTGGGATATCTGCCGCAGGATTTCGGGTATTATCCGAATTATACCGGAAGGGAATTCCTTGCTTATCTTTCTGTCCTTAAGGGGATCCCGAAGAAAAAGGCGAACAGGAAGATTACGGAGCTTCTGGAGATGACAGGCCTTTCCGTCGAAGCGAAAAAGAAAATAAAGACATATTCGGGAGGAATGAGACAGAGGCTGGGGATCGCACAGGCACTGTTGAATGATCCGAAGATCCTGATTCTGGATGAACCTACCGCGGGACTGGATCCCAAGGAGAGGGTAAGGTTCCGGAATCTGATCACAGACTATGCTTCCGACCGGATCATATTTCTGTCCACCCATATCGTATCAGATATCGAGGCGGCGGCTGACCGGGTATTTCTCATGAAGCAGGGACGTATCCTTTGCCAGGGAAGCGTGCAGGAACTGACAGAGATGGCTTCAGGAAAGGTGTGGGAGATGAAGGTGCCGGCAAGGGAGGCGGCAAGATGGGAGAAAAAGATGAATGTAGCGGGGATCAGACATGAGGAAGGAGATGTAGTCCTTCGGATTATCTCAGAGAGAAAGCCGGCTGCAGATTCAATGAGGTGCAGGGCGTCTCTGGAAGATCTGTATCTTTCGTATTTTCCGTCAGGAAAAGGAGGGGTGGAAAATGATGAGACTTTTTAGAGAAGAGCACCGGAAATTGTGGAAACGAGCCAGTGTGAAAATAAGTGTGCTGTTTTGTTTTACTTATATTATTGTGTTTGGAGGTCTTTTGTCTTATCAGTGGATTCAGTTCGGAACGTCGGGGGATTTTACCAGTTCCTTTGGAAACCGGTTTGACGGATATAAAAGCATACGTTCCAGAATGGATCATGCTTCGCAATGGGAAGGAGAACTGACGGATGCAAAGATACAGAAAATGGTAAAGGACTATCAGGACCTGCGTGTTTCGGATCCGGACCGGGCAAGAGATGAGACGGACTGGAGAGTTCTGAATAGCTGGATCCAGACATTGTGGCCGGAACTTGAGGAGCCGGAGAAAGCGGATATCATGCTGTCCTATGTAGAACCGGATAAGCTTACCGGATTTTACGAACGAAGAGAACAGCAGATTGAAAAATTTCTGGACTTGATGGGCACTTCGGATGACGAGAAAGCGTTTTTTCTGAGGATGGACGGAAAAGTGGAGATTCCGTTCCAGTATAGCTGGGTGGAAGGATGGTCCAATCTTCTGGGAAACGTCCTGACAGATATGGGAGTGGTGACAGGACTTTTCATCGGCATTGCGCTTGCCCTGATCTTTGCAGGAGAGAGACAGCGGGAAATGAGGTTTCTGATCCTGACGGC
Source organism: Candidatus Mediterraneibacter excrementigallinarum (assembly GCA_019120075.1). Classification (GTDB taxonomy): domain Bacteria; phylum Bacillota; class Clostridia; order Lachnospirales; family Lachnospiraceae; genus Mediterraneibacter; species Mediterraneibacter excrementigallinarum. Next base: position 4,383 of record DWVT01000156.1, on the reverse strand, counting down.
AAAGTATGGCGGGATTGAAACGGCAGCAGCGAAGACGGCAGCAGGATTCGCATTCTCGGCCGAACTGTTTGGAATGATGACTGTGGGAACACTTTTGCTGCAATATGTGTATCTGGGAACTTCGGGATGGGATCTGCCGATCCAGTGTATAAAGTTGATCGCAACGGCTCCGTGGAATATGATGCAGGCGGAGATTTATGAATATCTGTTTGCATTTCTGGGTTGTCTCGGATATGCCGGAGTGGTCATGCTTATTTCCGTGCTGTGCCGAAGCAGTTTCGCGGCGATCCTTTCCGCACTTGCAGTGATCTGTGTGCCGGGAGCCGTTGGAGAGTACCTTCCTGCAGCGCTTCAGAAGATTGTGAATCTGATCCCTCTGGCAGGCAGCTCAACAGATATTTTCCGGACTAATGTGTATCACATTTTCGGCCGGATCATCTGGTCCCCGTGGATACTGATCACAGTGCCTTTTGTGGCGGGAGCAGCCTGTGTTCCACTTTGCGTAAGGAAGTGGAGAAAACAGAGCAGATGAAATGGAAAAGGATTGTTCTGTACAGAGGCATGGATTATAATGGAAGAAATAAAGCCCAAAGGAGAGAACGATTATGAGAACGATCAAAGCAGAAACACTGACACGGGACGCATTTGCACCTTTTGGAACATTTTATTCCATGACGGATCCGGAAGGATATTCTCTGAATGGAGAATTTCACCGTTTTTTCCCGGACCGCATTGCAGAATCCTATGTCTCCAGGGCAGCTTTTTCGCCGATCCTCGTTAAAAAACCGGATGTCATGAAAGTGACACAGGCAGAGTATCATACCGGCACTCCGGAACTGATCCTGCCCATCAATGACGATATGATCATCCATGTGGCGCCGGCATCTGCCGGGACGCCTGTGCCGGAACTGACCCGGGCATTTGTGGTTCCAAAGGGGACTCTGGTGAAGATCAACACGGCGATCTGGCACCTGGCACCGCTGCCGGTACATGAGGCGGAACTGCAGGCAATGATCATTTTGCCGGAATGTACTTATGCAAACGATTGTACCGTAGTGGATTACCCGGAGGAAGACTGGTTCGTGATCGAGAAATAGCTGCAGGAAAAAGGAGAAGGAAGAGCAGAGGTATTGAAAAAACGTATACACAGGTATTTGGTACAGGTATTAGACAGGGGATGAAAAAGCATCTATAATAAAACAGGAAAAGCGGAACCCTTTTTCAGGACTTTCGTATACAGATGAATGATCAAGAGAGAAAGGAGGATGAGTTATGATTTACAGAGATTTTCAGGACTTGAAACTTTCCGCACTTGGAATGGGAGCCATGCGTCTTCCTGTGATCGATGGAGATGATTCAAAGATTGATGTGGCAGCTTCAGAGGATATGGTTGCTTATGCCATTGAACATGGCGTGAACTATTATGATACTGCATGGGGATACCACGGCGGTCAGTCAGAGATCGTCATGGGGAATGCGCTGAAGAAATATCCAAGGGAGAAGTTTTATCTTGCTACGAAATTTCCGGGATATGATCTGTCAAATATGGATAAGGTGGAGCAGATCTTTGAGGAACAGCTTAAAAAATGCCAGGTAGAATATTTTGATTTCTATCTGTTCCACAATGTATGTGAGATGAATATTGATGCCTACCTGGATGAGAAATACGGAATTTATGATTATCTGATGGAGCAGAAGAAGAACGGGCGGATCCGCCATCTGGGATTTTCCGCTCATGGAAGTTACGATGTGATCAAACGTTTCCTGGACGCTTACGGCGAAAACATGGAATTCTGCCAGCTTCAGCTCAACTATCTTGACTGGAGTTTCCAGGATGCAAAGGCAAAAGTCGAACTGCTCAGAGAGCACAATATCCCGGTATGGGTAATGGAGCCGCTGAGAGGAGGCAAGCTTGCTTCACTGTCAGATGAGAACACGGCAAAACTGCGCCAGATGCGTCCAGATGAAGAAACACCTGCGTGGGCGTTCCGTTTTCTTCAGAGCCTTCCGGAGGTAAAGGTTGTACTTTCGGGAATGTCGAATATGGAACAGCTCCAGGCAAATATCCGCACGTTTGAGGAGGATAAGCCTCTGAATGAGGAGGAGATGAAGAATCTTCTTGCCATTGCGGACAGTATGCTGGAGAAAAAGGTGCTTCCGTGTACTGCATGTCATTACTGCGTGAGCCACTGTCCGCAGGGGCTGGATATCCCGGAACTCTTAAGTCTCTATAATGAGCACTGTTTCACAGAGGGCGGGTTTATCGCTCCGATGGCTCTTTCTTCCTATCCGGATGAGAAGAAGCCAAGCGCATGTATCGGCTGCAGGAGCTGTGAAGCTGTCTGTCCGCAGCAGATCAAGATTTCTGAGGCGATGGCAGACTTTGCACAGAAACTTGGAATGTAGTATAATGATTCCCGGGCTCCCCTGTGGGTGTCCGGGAATTTTTGCGCGATACGCCCGGCAGGCGGCCACCATGCTTGCATGAGCGGACATTTGCCGGGCAACGGCGCTGGATGTCCAGTGGACATCCGCTTAGCGCGGACCGGAGCAGAGCGGAGACCAGCGAACGGCATTGCCGTGAGCTGCCCGAGGTATCGCGGTGATCGAATAGGGGAATACGCTTCCCCTATCCGATCGTTATATTAACCGAAGTTAAGAAGGGAGGCAATAGAATGAACATCGAGCGGGTAGAAAACATGGCAGGAGGAAAAGGCCACGTGATCATCAAGCATGTTCTCGGCGAGAAAGAACTGAACGGAAAATGCGGTCTTTACGCGGAGGTGACCATTGAACCGGGATGCTCCCTGGGATATCATGAGCATCATGGTGAGAGCGAGACATACTACATTCTTTCCGGTCAGGGAAATTATGACGACAACGGAAGGATACGTCCGGTGAAGGAGGGCGATATCACTTTTACGCCCGACGGATGCGGACATGCTCTGACCAATACAGGCGATAGCAATCTTGTTTTCATGGCATTGATCATTTATGACTGATCCTGTACAGAGAATATGGACGGCTTAAAATATCCTGCTGAACATTACAGGATCGGGCAGCAGGTCAATATCAGATTACAGGAGAGAAGAGCAGTATGAGGACAATGGAATTTACGATCGAGGATACAGAGGCGCTGAAACCGGGAATGGAAGTGAATGTGACGGAGGGCGTGCTGCCGTCGTCGTATTACTACATGATCGAACATGCTCTTGGCATGAGCGCTAATTTTCGTCAGGCAGAGCGGTTAAAGACAAGACGTGGTGTGGTGAAGGAACTGAAGGAAACACCACAGTTTCATATAGCCGTACTCGAGTTTGACGAGTAATTTGTGAGAGGCTGCAAGAATTTGCAGCCTTGCTTTTTTTGAAATAATGTTATAGTATGAATAATACTAATAACATTATCAGAATCTTTTGAACAGGCAGGGGAGGGCCAGACTGTTGAGCCAGAACTTTGAATCAGATTTTGTCAATATCGAAGCATGGAATTTTTTCAGAAAAAGATTTAAGAGTGAGACCACAGAGGCGTCTTACTGGTCGGATATCAATGAATTCTGCCGGATATGCGGGAAACCTTTTGATCGTATCAGGAGAGACGATGTGAGAGCCTATTATGAAGAAATGCGTGGGAGGATAGAAGAGGGAAAGATCAGTCCTCTGACTCTGACCAAAAAATTCAGGGAACTCCATTCTTTTTCCGAAATACTTCTTGAGCAGGGAGGATTCCTGCCTGAGGGAGCGGAAGACTTCTTTTATCCATATCTTAAAAATATGGCTAAAGAAGAGAAAACCGCCAGATCGGTTCCGGTGGAGGAGATGGACGCTCTTCTCAGGGCAGCGGCAGAAGATAACATGGCATATACGATACTTACCCTGATGTATCGAGCGGGACTTACGTCGACAGAGATCACAGAACTGAACAATGAGGAGGATTTTCTGCTTTATGATGACGGGGCTTACGTGATCCTTCCCCAGCGAAGAGAACCCTGTTATATCCCGGAGGACGCCTGGGCGATCCTGACAGATTATATGGCAGAGAGGGAGCAGCACCCCAGTCTGTTTTATAACAGGAGAGGCGGAAGACTGAACAGTATGTATATCAGTCGGATGATGAAGAAATATTGCGGGCGTGCAGGGATAAAGCAGTACAGTGCGGAGGCGGTGAGAAACTGCTGCGCATTTAATATGTTTGCCTATGGTGCCTCAGAAGGGCAGGTGGCAGGTCAGATGGGCAGGACCGAGATCCAGATCAGACGCTATAAGGGAGTCAGTTATCGGGGAAATCTGAGAAAAAAGGCAAATGATCTGGTGAAGATGAGGATTGAGAAACCGTGAAAATTTTAACAGGTGCCGTGTACTTCGTACGAAGTACACGGCACCT
>DWVT01000155.1 GCA_019120075.1 Candidatus Mediterraneibacter excrementigallinarum | reverse complement strand
GAGATGCTGGAAAAATGGAACAGGAACCGGGATACTGTGATGGACGAGGCATTGGTCAATACATACAGTATGGCGCAGCCCCGCATGTATATGTCTCCTTTTGAATGCATCCGGCCGCCTTTTGAGAGAGGCGCTTTCATGTCCTTCAACAGCCCGATCAGAAGCCTGGACAGGATGGACATGCCCACAGTGACAACCACAAAGCTGACCAACGGAGCAATTGCCATGTTCTACACCGGGGTGAAAGAGAAGATCGCGGAACTGTATGGTGACAGCTATTATGTGGTGTTTACCAGCATACATGAGGCAAAGACTCACTGCCGCGGATCCTTTGCTCCCCGGGACATGCTGAAAAGCCTGAAAGAAATAAACCGGGTATTTCCCAGAGAAGAGATGCTGTCGAACCGGGTATACTACTATGACAGGGAGAAAGGCACGTTTGAAGCACTGCTTCTATAGATGCTGTCCGGCGTTATGCCATAACGTGCTGTGACAGATAAATGCTTTAAAGCAATAAACTGTTTTACATCCTCCAACTTTTGTTATATACTGGACAGGCGGCAGGTTTCGGACAGAATCCTGGAGAAAACAGGATCCTGGCGGAAAAGCAGGCCGTATCAGAGTCAAAAGGTATGAATGAAAAGAAAATGAGAGGATAAACATATGGCGATTTTTCGTGCTGTCTATAACATACTGTGGGGTGATATCATCAACATTCCCCTGCCTGGAGGGAGCAGTCTGGGGCTTTCCCTTCTTGTGCTGATCCTGGTCCCGGCGGGAATCTATTTTACGATAAGGACAAGGTTCCTACCCTTTCGGATGTTCCCGGAGATGCTCAAGGTGACGCTTGAGAACAACAGGAAAACGGAGAGAGAAGGAATCTCCGGCGTACAGGCGCTGATCGTCTCTACCGCCTGCCGTGTGGGAATGGGGAATCTGGTGGGCGTAGTTGCAGCCATCTCTGCCGGAGGGGCCGGGTCAGTGTTCTGGATGTGGGTGATCGCGCTGGTGGGATCCTCCACCGCGTTCATCGAGGCCACACTGGCACAGATTTATAAAGAAAAGGATCCCCTGTACGGGGGATACCGGGGCGGCCCGGCTTATTATATCCATCACCTTTTTATTAAGAAGAACAGCCTGCGGAAGCATTCAGTGGTGGCGGTGCTGTTTGCGCTTTCCGGTCTGATCTGCTGGTGCGGGATCAGCCAGGTGATCGGAAATTCTATCTCGTCATCTTTTGAAAATGCGTTTCATGTGCCTCCGATCTATTCAACGGCAGTTCTGGTGATCATTGCGGCGGTCATTGTACTGAGGAAGAACGCAACGGTAAAAGTGCTGGATATCATGGTGCCGATCATGGCGGCATGCTATTTCTTTATTACGATTTTCATTATCGTGAAGAATGCGGGACAGCTCCCGGCGGTCTTTGAGCGGATCTTTGCGGAGGCGTTCGGTCTTCGCCAGGTCGTGGGCGGCGGGATCGGCGCCGTGATCATGAATGGAGCAAAGAGAGGGCTTTTTTCCAATGAAGCAGGCTCAGGTTCCGCGCCATGTGCGGCTGCGGCTGCAGATATCAGCCATCCAGCGAAGGAGGGACTGCTTCAGGCGCTGGGCGTATTTATTGATACCCTGGTGATCTGCAGCTGTTCTGCGATGATCATGCTCCTGACTCCTCAGAGCATGACAGAAGGCCTGGAAGGAATGGATCTTCTCCAGACTGCCATGCAGTATCATCTGGGTGAATTCGGCGTGATCTTCATTGCGGTGATCCTGTGGCTGTTCAGCTTTTCCACGTTTCTCGGGATCCTTTTTTATGCAAGGTCGAACGTGTCGTATCTCTTCGGGGACAACTGGCTGTCTCAGACACTGTATAAGGTGCTGGCGCTTATCATGCTCTTTATCGGCGGACTCGCGGCGTACCAGTTTGTCTGGGACCTGGGAGATGTGGGAGTGGGTCTGATGACTGTGTTCAATATGATCGCGCTCATCCCGCTGGCGCCGAAAGCGCTGGAGGCGCTCCGGGATTATGAGAAGAATGAGATGAAGAAACGATAAGAAACGATAAAAAATGATATAAAACGGCAGAGATGCCTTTTTAACGGAGAAACATCCGGGCGGGAAACAGTCATTCACTGATCCTGTCCGGATGTTTTTCGATTCTAATCTTGATATTTTCTGTTCTGGCCTTCATTTCCAGGCTGAGACCGGTACTCTGCCGGCGTCATTCCGTAATATTTCCTGAATATATGCCGGAAATTCCCTGTGTCGGAATATCCAAGCTCTTCAGAGATAGCGGAGATCGATCTGTCCGGATCGGAAAGAAGCTGCGCCGCATGTTTCATCTTGAGTTTCTGAATGTTCTCGCTGAAGCTGCACCCGGTGCTTTTCTTGATGATCCGCTGGATCTGGCGTTCACTGTAGTTGAAGAATTCGGCAAGCCCGCTTAAGGTCACAGTGGAATAATTCTCCTGCATATATTTCAGGATAAAGACCACGTTTTCGTCGTTCCCCTCTGTGGCAATCTCGGGCACGATCACGTCGGAGCCGTGGTTCCGCAGCAGGATGATGAAAAAGGCGCTGATGATATTGTTCAGAAACCGTTCCTTATACTGATGGTTCCCGAGAAATTCCTGATAGGCATATATGACATAATCGAAAAGCTCCTGGTCGTCCCCCGCACGGAAATACAGATAAGGGTGGGTCTTTGAGTGGTACAGGGTGCGCATGAAAAAGTCGGAGAGGACGTCGTTTTCCGAGAGAACGCCGAAGAAAGCCTTTTCAAATGTGCTGACACGCAGGATGATATTGATCAGGATGCAGTCGTCGGTGAAGGCGCTGATGGCGTGTTCTGTCTCGGGGGCGATGATGCAGATGTCCCCTTTCTTCATATGAAGTTCCTGCTTCTGCACATAGTTCGTGCAGGTTCCCTCCAGGACACAGACGATCTCCAGGAAGGCATGGGAGTGAAGGATTGCCGGGAGATACCGGACATGCCGGTACAGTTCCGTGTCAAAACTCTCGCGGAAAAAAGAATCCTCATCCAGCCTTGTGTTCAGCAGGATGGCGGGAAACGGGTGAGAGGTACGGTCACTGGCAAGCTGGAGTATTTCTGTGTAATACTCCTGGGGATGAGGAAAATTCAGGTTCATCTCAGGATGTTCTTTCCATAAAGATTTGAATACGGTTTCCAGCTCATTCATTTGAGCCTGTTGGGGAAATGTTTCTCTGAAGATCATATCTTTCGGCTCCTTCCTTTCCACTCATATCGGGGCGGGCCCGGGACCTTACATCCGCTTATGAGCAGGCGCATGCAGGGTTAGACCTTTTAACCCTGGCATTATAAAAAAGTATAAAATACGACATCCCGGGTTGTCAAACACGACAGACGAGGATGTCGCATTTTACCTCCCGGGTGTCATCCTGCGCTCTTTTTTTTCGCGTCGCCACAGTGTTATGATTAAGGCAGCTCAAGAAAAAGCGTTTTAAGTATGGTGACGTCATATACCTGAAAACCGGCAGGCTTATCTATTATGGAAGAGAAAGGAAGAAAATAAGATGAAAAATACGCAGGGAGTTACCTTTGGCGAGAAACTGGGCTACGGCCTCGGCGAGATACCCGGCACGATGAATTCCATCCTGAGTGCCATCCTGACAATGTTCTACACCGATAATGTGGCGATGGCAGCAGGAGCTGTCGGAACCATGTTCTTTATATCAAGGCTTCTGGACGGGATCACAGACCTTCTGGCAGGAAGCATGATCGACAAGACAAAGAGTAAATGGGGAAAAGCCCGTCCCTGGCTTCTGTGGATGTGTGTGCCGACGGGACTTGCTCTTGCCCTGATCTTTCTGGTGCCCAGGGACGGCTCCGAGATGGCAAAGCTGATCTATGCATTTGTTACATATAACCTGTTTACATCGGTTGCCTATACGATCGTGGGCGTTGCGAAGAATGCTCTGATGCCGCTGATGACGCAGAACGGTCTGGGAAGAGCCGCACTTGCAAAATATTCTCTGATTTTCGGACTGGGCGGATCGATCCTGGGAATCTCTGTGACATTCCCGTTTGTGGCTGCAATGGGCGGAGATATCGGCGCATGGAGGATTGTGTTTGCCGTTTACGGTGTGATCACTGTGCTGGCTCTTCTCGCTTCTTTTGTACTGACACATGAGCATGTTCAGTCCGTAGAGTCTGTCACTATGGGAAATGATGGAGAGAAGATGACATTTGTAGAAGGACTGAAAAATTTTGTTAAGAACAAATACTTTATCTTTGCTCTGGCAATGACAGTTATCGTGAATTTTGCGGTACAGATCAACTCCAGTTCTCAGACATATTTCTATACCTATACGATGAATGACCAGATGCTGACTACTTCCCTGAACATGGTGAGCCTTGTTCCCACTGTGATCGGTATCCTGTTCCTGGCTGGTCCATCACTCCGTTTCTTTGGAAAGAAAAGAAGCGTCTATGTAGGCGCGGCAGGGCAGATCATAGGATATGCTCTGAGAGGTCTTGCGGCGGTGACAATGAGCGTTCCGCTTCTGGCAGTGGGAACCGTGATCTGCGGTCTCGCGACAGGCCCGCTCTCTGTTCCGGTAAATACACTGGCGGCTGATGCAGTGGATTACGGCGAGTATCTGACGAATAAGAGGATTGAAGGAATCGGCTCATCAGTCGTATCATTTTCACAGAAGATCAGTAACGGTCTGGCTGCGGGAGTTGTGGGCTGGGTGCTTTCCCTGACAGGATATGTGGCAAATCAGGCCCAGAGCAGTCTGACAAATTTCGGGATCACGTGTCTGTTCGCATGGCTTCCGATCGTGATGCTGGTGATTGTCATCATCAGTTTCAGGCTGGTGTACCGGTATGATAAGGAAGAGAAGATGGTGCTGGAAGAACTGGCGAGAAGAAAAGAAGCGAAGAAATAAAGAGCAGGGAAAAGACTGGGCAGACACCAGTCCTTTTCCTGTATTCAGAATAAAAAATACCTGCAGGAGGAAAAAATATGTCTACATCTTTAGGAAAATGGATCACAAACGGTACGACATCCCCGTTTTATGCGAGAAAGGAGTTTCGTATCACGAAAGAGGTAAGAAAGGCGGAAGCGAAGGTCTGCGGACTGGGACAGTTTATCTTCTATATTAATGGAAGAAAAGTCGGGGATCATGAACTGGATCCGGGCTGGACAGACTATTCCAGGCTGATCCAGTATGTGGCTTTTGATGTGACGGACGATCTGTGCCAGGGGAAAAACGTGCTGGGAGCAGAGGTGGGGAACGGATGGTTCATCAAGACAGATGAGCACTATACTTTTTCCTTCCCGGCGTTTATGCCGCCCAACCCGAATCCCTATAAACCTTATGGCAAAGCGCTTGTGCTGGCAATGTCCCTGAAGATCACATATGCTGACGGCACAGAGGAAACGATCGAGGGGGATGACAGCTTTAAGGTAAAAGCAGATTCCACAGTGATGAGCAATGTGTACGGCTCTGAGACGGAAGATGGAAGACTGAGACAGGAGGGATGGTGTCTGCCGGGATTTGATGCATCCGACTGGGAACAGGCTTCCGTTGTGAAGAAGGAGGATGAGCCGAAAGGAAGGCTCATGGAACAGTTCCAGCCTGCCGTGAAGGTGATCCGGACTTATGAGGGAAAGGAACTCTCTCCGGCAGGAAACCGTAAGATCTATGACTTTGGTCAGAACATGTCCGGGATGCTGGAATTTGAAGTGAAAGGAAAAGCAGGTGATAAAGTCCTGGTCTATCCTGCGGAGAAGCTGGGAGAGGACGGAGACGTGGACCAGGTGGCGAAAGGCTGGGTGACGGTTGACTCCTGTATCACATACATCGTCGGACAGAGTGACGAATGGGAAAAGTTTCGAATGAAATTTACTTATTTCGCCGGACGCTATATCGGCGTGGAGACAGAGAAGGCTGACGGCACGGAGGAACACCAGATCCTTCTGCGCGGTGTGAAGGCGGATGCTATCAGCAGTGCATGGAAGACGGACGGTTCCTTCCGAAGCGACGATGAGCGGTATAACAAGATCTACGATATGGTAGAGAAATCTGTTGAAGCAAATAGGGTCAGCGTCCACACGGACTGCCCGACTATCGAGCGGTTTGCATGGCAGGAGCCCAATCATCTGATGGCACCATCCATCTTCTATATGAAAGACGGGCGGAAACTGTGGGAGAAGTTCCTGCTGGACATGAGGACAGCACAGCACACGTCAGAGGACTATTTCCTGGATTTTGAGGGAAAACGGTTCTATCCGGGAGACGGACTGATGCC
>DWVT01000009.1 GCA_019120075.1 Candidatus Mediterraneibacter excrementigallinarum | reverse complement strand
CCCCGCATCGACAAGATCCGGGATCAGTTCCAGCGCGCACATATCTTTCAGACTCATATAATACTTCTGTCTCCCGCTTACCGTCCACGGAAGCCTGCAGGGCTGAGCGCACTGTCCCCGGTTTCCGCTTCTTCCGCCGATCATACTGCTCAGAAGGCACTGTCCCGAATAGCAGTAACAAAGCGCCCCATGCACAAAACACTCGATCTCCAGTCCGGTCTCCTCCCGAATCTTCCGCACTTCCTGAAGCGAAAGTTCCCTTGCCGGAACTACCCGTGATGCCCCCTGTTCTTCAAAAAACTTCGCTCCCCGCGCATGGGTGATCGTCATCTGGGTGCTGATATGGATATCCATCCCGGGAAAATATGTCTTCACAAAATAAAATACTCCTGTATCCTGAACAATAACCGCGTCAAGTCCGGCCTCATACAGTGGCGCAAGATATTCGTAAAGCCCTGTTATCTCGTCATCTTTTAAAAGAGTGTTCACCGTCAGATAAAACCTGCACCCGTGAAGATGCGCCTCACCGATCGCGCGAACAAGTTCCTCTTCCGTAAAATTATCAGCATATGCCCTGGCACCGAATCTGGGGCCTCCTGCATAAACCGCATCGGCACCGGCATTCACCGCCGCCCGAAAGCAGTCGTAGGATCCTGCCGGTGCCAGGATTTCTATCTTTCTGTGTAAGTTTTTTCTGTCCATACTCCTGATTTCCGTTTCTGTTCTGTTAATGAAATAGGCTGTCGTTTCTGACAGCCTATCTTTTACCTTCTCCGGTTTTTCATCTCTGTTTCAAGCTTGACGATCTGCATCTGAAGGTCGTTGTTCTCCTCTTTCATCTTCGCCAGCTCTTTCTCCGCATTTTCCAGTTTGATCTGTGCGGAGATCAGCTCATGCTTCAGATCGTACATTTCCTTGTCCTTCATCTCGATATCGTTTTCAAGGGAGTCTCCCTGCTTCTTCGCCTTAAAATAGTCATCTGCAATATTCAGGGCAAGAAGGACGTTCCTTGTGTCTGCACTCTGCTTCCGATACCCCTCACTGTTTGCACACTCTGTTATCTTATGGTTCAGATAGGAAGATACTTTCTGCAGATACTCTTCTCCCTCAAAACCGCTGAGAGTATATACTTTTCCCCCGATCAATACTTCCGTATAATGTTTTGCCGAACTCATAGCATCCTCCTCGTGTTTCCTAAAAGCTATTATAAACTATTTACCAGCAAAAACCAACTGTTTTTTTGCTGAAGCTTGGCGAATCCAGGACTTCCCCGCCACGGCGCCATACTTTCCCCGCCGGACGGATACGGATTTCCGGTTCAGGACATACCGCCTCCGGGACTCTCAGCCGTCAGGTTTATACCTCGCCAAGGGGAGAAGGAATCCCAAGATGCCCGTATGCGCGCTCTGTCACAATACGTCCCCGCGGAGTTCTCTGAATAAAACCGTTCTGAAGAAGATAAGGCTCATACACATCTTCAAGTGTGCCCGCATCCTCAGATATGGCAGCCGCAAGCGTGTCCAGTCCCACAGGTCCACCCTGAAATTTCTCGATCATGGTCAGCAGGATCATCCGGTCATTGTGATCCAGGCCGTACCTGTCCACATCCAGCAGATCCAGCGCGTAATCCGCCACCTGACGAGTGATCCTCCCGTCATATTTTACCTGAGCGAAATCCCGCACCCGCTTCAGCAGACGGTTTGCCAGTCTGGGAGTTCCTCTTGATCTTCTCGCCAGTTCCATCGCGCCCTCTTCTTCGATCTCCACATCAAGCACACGCGCAGAGCGCAGGATGATCGTCTTGAGTTCTTCGTTAGTATAAAATTCAAGGCGGTCCACCACGCCGAACCTGTCTCTCAGCGGGGCAGTCAGCATCCCGACTCGTGTTGTTGCCCCCACAAGAGTAAACTTCGGCAGATTCAGACGGATCGATCGGGCGCTTGCCCCTTTTCCTATCATGATATCGATCGCGTAATCTTCCATCGCCGGATAGAGCACCTCTTCTACCTGCCGGTTCAATCGATGGATCTCATCCACAAAAAGCACGTCATTCTCCTGAAGGCTGTTCAGAATCGCCGCGATCTCGCCCGGCTTCTCGATCGCCGGTCCGGATGTCACCTTCAGATTGACGCCCATCTCATTTGCAATGATCCCCGCCAGCGTTGTCTTTCCCAGACCGGGAGGCCCGTAAAAAAGCACATGATCCAGTGCTTCCCCCCGCGCTTTCGCCGCCTCGATATAGACTTTCAATGTCTTCTTCGCCTTCTCCTGTCCGATATAATCGTCCAGAAACTGAGGACGCAGCTGTCCCTCTATCTTAATATCCTCTTCCAGATTTTCCGTTGTTATGATTCGCTTTCCCACAATGCTCACCTTCCGATGTACTTAGTTTTCCGTCCCCGCTCAGGTCAGAAAAGATATTTCAACGCTTCTTTCAGGATGTCTTCCACCGTACCGCAATCTGGAGAAGTTTTCTTTACGGCCCGCATACTCTCTGCGCTTCCGTATCCCAGAGCCACAAGAGCCTGAACTGCTTCTGCCTGCATTCCGCTGTCCGATGATCCGGATACCGCGTCAGGCACTTCGCCGCCGTGAGCTGCATGTTCCAGTACATCCTCAATCTTCATCTTGTCCTTCAGTTCCAGGATCAGTTTCTCTGCCGTCTTCTTTCCGATTCCCGGTGCCGCCGAGATTGCCTTTGCATCCCCCGACAGGACTGCAAAACGGAGTTCATCCGGCGAAAGACAGGAAAGGATATTAAGCCCGCCTTTCGGACCGATCCCGCTCACTCCGATCACCAGCCTGAAAATTTCAAGATCCTCTCTGGTAAGGAAGCCAAAGAGCTGCATCGCATCCTCTTTCACATTGAGATATGTATAGACCTTTACTTCATTTCCAGCCGGTGGAAGAAGGCTGAGGGCCTGTCCGGACATGAAAACCCCATATCCGACGCCCCCCACGTCAATAACGGCCTTATCCTCTTCCACCGCTGCAAGTTCTCCGCGTATAAATGATATCATGCTATTCCTCTTTCTTTCTATTTTTCCGTCTGTTCTTTGCGGGACCTGTCAGGAGTGAGATCAATCTGCTGAATCCGTTTCAGGACCTCACCGGAAATAATCCCGATCACGAATCCGGTCAGAACCCCCGCGATCAACAGCACCGGAAGATAATATCCCACCTGATATGTCTCCACAACGATCATCGCGACAATAAGCTGTCCGATATTATGGCTCACTCCTCCGGCAACGCTCACCCCAGCCACACTGAAACTTCCGCCTTTTTTCAGCACCGCCATGACAGCGAGACTCAGCATTCCTCCGGCCAGACTGTACAGGATACTGAACATATTACCGAAAATAAATCCCGCCAGCACGATCCTCACCACAGAAAGGAGAAGCGCCTCCTTCCAGTCCGTCTTATAAAGTACGATCACAATGATGAGATTCGCCAGTCCCAGCTTCACTCCCGGAACGCCAAAACTGATCGGGATCAGTATTTCCACATAACTCAGGATCAGCGCAAGCGCTGTAAAAACACCAAAATAAGCTGCTCTGTTCTTCAACTTTTCTCCTCTTACCGTACAACCCCGTCCAGTTCTGCCTCTTCACCGCTCTCCACGGATACAACAACCTTATTCGGAAGACAGATGATGCTTTCTCCTTCCCTGGATATTGCATTATGATCAACACAGATCTGATCCGGGCAGTCCGCCCACTCCATCCGGGCAGTTCCATTTTCGATGATAAGACGGTTTGTACCATTTATATCTACAGTCCGGTCTTCCGTCAAACTGTATATTCCAAATTTCTCGCCATCCACACTGACCGACACTTCTCCTTCTCCGCTGTTTTTTCTTGTAAGCTGAAAAAGGAGGACAACAGCGGCGATCACAACAATGACTCCTGCGAGAATCCAGTCATTTTTCTTCATACTGTTACCTCTTTTGTCCAATATCATAGCACACAGAAATCCAGAATGCAACCAAACGTTCGGTTGTACATCCCGCTTAAAACCGGTATAATATCCGATGATATGCCGAATTACTTTTGTGCCGCACCCAGATGCGGTACGGGAGGGAGATTGTATGACTAAAAAAAGAAACACTGCGCTGCCGCTGTTCACAGCTGTCGTATCCGCTCTGCTGATTTCCGGATGTACAACGCCAAAACAGAGTGAGTCACTCAGTATGACGGGAATGTATTTTGACACTGTGGTAACGGTCGAGGCCTGGGGCACAACGAGAGAAGTCCTGGATCACTGCGAAGAACTCTGTAACCGCTACGAGCATCTGTTCAGCCGTACTCTTGAGGACAGTGAAATATCAAAGATCAACGCGTCAGCGGGACAGCCTGTCACTGTATCAGATGAAACAGCGGAGCTGATCCGGCTCGGTCTAGAATACGGAGATATCTCTCACGGATATTTTGACATTACCATTGCTTCCGCCAGCGAGCTGTGGAACTTTACCGACAACGAAGAAAAATATCTTCCGGATCCTGAAACTCTGGCGGATGCAGTCACACATATTGATTACCATAATGTCAAAGTGGAGGGAAATACTGTCACTCTGACTGATCCTATGGCAAAGATCGACCTTGGCGGTATTGCCAAAGGCTATATAGCAGACCGCCTGAAAGAATATCTGGAAAGTGAAGGCGTGGAGCACGCCCTGATCAACCTTGGTGGAAATATGCTTGCAGTCGGTGAGCGCTATGACGGCACGCCCTTCCGAGTCGGTCTTCAAAAGCCCTTTGAACCGGACGGAACAACCATCGCCGTTCTGGATGTGAATGATCAGTCTGTTGTCACTTCCGGAAATTATGAACGCTATTTTGAAAAAGACGGGATCATTTATCATCACATTCTGGATCCCTCTACAGGCTACCCTGTTCAAAACAATCTGTATCAGGTCACTATCATCTCCGACAGTTCTGTGAACGGAGACGCCCTGAGCACTACATGCTATGCTTTGGGACTGGAAAAAGGGATGGAACTGATCCGGAGTCTGGACGGCGTTGAGGCTGTATTTGTAACGGATGACTATGAACTGCATCTGTCCACGGAGGATCTGCCCCTGACGCAGTGATATCCCTGTCGTTTGGATATAGCATCCGCCGGAGGTATCCATTGTCTGCGGGCACGCTCTCGCTCGGAAACCAATGCAGCGGACACATAAGCGTGCAAAGGACGCACGCCAAGTGCCGGCATTGGTTTAACGGCCCTTAGACAACGGATGCCTCCGGCTTGGCTTTTTCCAGTCGGCAGGATCTTCTGGACAGGGGACGGGAGGGATGCGCCGCGGGCGGCGCTGCCTCCCTGAAACCGTAGAAGAGATGATTAAATTTGTGCGTAAAAAAGGGGAGCATTTCCGACTGTTACAGATAATCTGTTCAGCCGGGAACGCTCCCTTCCTTTTGTCCTGAATCCAGAGGGGGAAGGCAGCGCCAAAGGCGTGCCCCCTTCCCCCAACTCGTCAACTCTTACCGGCAGGGAAAGCCCAGCCGGATGGATGTCCTGCTTAAAGGCTGTAGAACAACGCCGGTACTTGGAGCGCGTATTGTGCGCTCCTATGTATCCGCTGCGTTGTTCTACAAGCGCAAGCGTGCCTGAAAGCAGGATATCCATCCGGCGTAATTATCCCTGTACCTGCATCGAAATGATCTTCCTCGGACATTTCTCTGCACACAAACCGCAGTTCGTACATTTGTCCGCATCAATGTGCGCCAGGAAATTATTTACAGTGATGGCGCCTGCCTCACAGTTCTTCTCGCACAGGCGGCAGCCGATACACCCGACTTCACAGACAGACATAAGTGCTTTTCCTTTTTCATTGGAATTACACCGTACAAATGTCTTCTGTTTATATGGGATCAGCTCGATCAGATGCTTCGGACAAACGGCAACACACTTACCGCAGGCTTTGCAGGCGTTCTTGTCAACAACAGCGATTCCGTCCACGATGTGGATCGCGTCAAAAGGACACGCCTTTACGCAGGAACCATACCCGAGACATCCATATTCACATCCCTTTGCACCGCCATCCTGCATCTGGCTGGCCATGATACAGTCTTTGATCCCGTAGTATTCATATTCTGTCTTTGCTTTCTCACAGGTGCCTCCACATTTTACAAACGCAACTTTTCTCTCCTGCGCTCCTGCATCCACACCCATGATCTTTCCGATCTTATCGGCAACCGGCGCGCCTCCAACGGGACATCCGCCCACCTCAGCCTCTCCTGCCACAATAGCAGCCGCAAGGCCGGAGCATCCGGCATATCCGCATCCGCCGCAGTTGTTTCCGGGAAGCACTTCCAGGATTGCTTCCTCTCTTTCATCCACCTCTACGGCAAATTTTTTCCCTGCAATTCCGAGGAAGACGCCGATAAAAAGTCCTGTGCCGCCGACAACAACAGCAGCCAAAATAATTCCGGTAATACTCATATCTTCTGTCCTCCTATATCAAACCTGAGAATCCAAAGAACGCGATCGCCATCAGACCTGCCGTCACAAGGACGATCGGTGTTCCCTGAAATGATTCCGTAATGTCATTGTGTTCGATCTTCTCCCGGATGCCGGCCATCAGCACGATGGATACAAGGAATCCGGCTGCAGTGGCAAATCCGTTGACAACGCCTGTCAGGATATCATATCCCTCCTGAACGTTTGTCAGAGCCACACCGAGCACAGCACAGTTCGTTGTGATCAGCGGAAGATAAACTCCCAGCGCATTATACAGAGAAGGCATGGATTTTTTGAGTACCATTTCTACAAACTGCACCAGCGCAGCGATCACAAGAATAAAAACAATCGTATTCAGATACTCCAGCTCACCGCCCATGATGTTCGGATTGCCAAGTATGAATTTATAGATCAGACCGGTGACGAAAGATGCGATCGTGATTACGAATACCACGGCACTTCCCATTCCGGCAGCTGTCTTTACATTCTTCGATACTCCAAGGAACGGACAGATTCCGAGGAACTGGCTGAGTACGACATTATTTACGAACGCGGAACCGACCGCGATCAGCAACAGATTCTGTATTTGTTCTCCCATATCAGTCCCCTCCTATTCCTTATCCTTCTTATCTTCTGTAACATCAAGAAACATATGTCCGCTGCAGGCTCCACGGTTTCCACAAGACGCGCATCCCTCGCCGCATCCGGCTGTCTCAGGAACCTTTTTGCCCTTTTTCGCAAGGTTTCTCTTGATCTTATTCTGGAGCGCCACAAGACAGGCAAGCACAAGGAAAGCTCCGGGTGCAAGAATAAAGATCGTGATCGGAACATAAGAATCCGGAAGGACCTGGATCCCGAAGATCATTCCTGAGCCGATCAGCTCGCGGACGATACCGATGCAGGTAAGGCCGACCGTAAAACCAAGTCCCATTCCAATTCCGTCGAAGATAGACGGAAGGACCGGATTTTTCGACGCATAACTTTCCGCACGGCCAAGGATGATACAGTTTACAACGATCAGGGGGATGTAGAGTCCGAGTGCGGAATAAAGGCTCGGGACAAATCCCTCAAGAAGGAAATCCACGATTGTCACGAAAGATGCAACAACAACGATGAACGCCGGCATCCTGACAGAATCAGGAATGATCTTTCTCAGCATTGAGATCAGCATATTTGACATCACAAGTACGGCTGTCGTGGAAAGTCCCATACCGATTCCGTTAATGGCAGATGTTGTGACCGCAAGCGTGGGACACATACCGAGCATCAGAACGAAGGTCGGATTCTCTTTGACAAGGCCGTTGAATATTCTTTCTGTACACTTATTCATTGACACCGCCTCCTAACTCATTCTGAAAATATACCAGTGCTGAATCTACCGCATTTGTCACCGCATTTGTCGTGATTGTCGCACCGCTGATAGCGTCGATCTTATCATCGCCGCTCTCGCCTGATTTTGTATAAGAAAACTTCTCTACGTTTTTATCCTTGAACTGATCCTTGAACTCAGCCTCATTCGCCTTCATTCCCAGACCTGCCGTCTCACTGATGGAAAGCATCTCGATTCCTTTTACAGTGCCGTCGCTGGCAATGCCTACAGAAACCTCCAGATCGCCGTCATATGCTTCATGAGACATAACGTTGATGACATATCCGACTGTCTCGCCGCTGTCGTCAACCCCCTGCGCCACTTCCACGATCTCATCAGACGTGTAGCCGTTTTCCTGAAGGAGAGACAAAGCTCCGGAAGCGTCGAAGTCTTCCATTGTTTCAAAAGAAGATGCGTCAGAAAGTACTGAGCGGAACGCCTCCTGTTTTGTATTCTCCTGCGCCGCTGCAATAGGCTCTTTTGTAATGCCATATACGACTCCAAGGAGAAGTCCTGATATTACAGTGATCACGGTGAGGATCAATGTGTTTTTTATAATTTTATTCATTACTTCTCTCCTCCTTTGCCAAATGGTTTCGGAAGGGTAACCTTCTCGATCAGAGGTACAAGAAGGTTGCTGATGATGATCGCATAGGAAACGCCCTCGGCAGAACCTCCGAAAAGACGGAACAGTCCAGTCAGAAGTCCCATACAGATTCCGTATACGATCCTGCCCTTTGTGGTGATCGGTGAAGTCACATAATCCGTTGCCATAAACCAGGCACCCAGCATCAGTCCTCCTCCGCACAGATGAGCGGTGATATACTGCGCATCAAGTCCGTGTCCGCCGAAGATCACGATAAATACAACAAAGGAAATCAGATAGGATGCCGGGATCGTCAGGTCGATCACACCCATCAGGAGCAGGAACATTGCCCCGATCATGATGGCAATGACAGAGGTCTCTCCGATCGTACCCCGGATATTTCCTATCAGCATATCCATTGTATTTACAGCCTCGCCGGCTTTCAACTGAGCAAGAGGGGTCGCCCCTGTCACTCCGTCATATACAAAATAAGTCATATTTCCGGCAAAGGAGATCAGCAGGAAACACCTTGCTGCAAGAGCCGGGTTCATGAAATTCTGTCCAAGACCTCCAAAAAGCTGTTTCACGACAACGATTGCGAAAACAGAGCCCAGGACTCCCATCCACCAGGGAAGTGTAGGCGGAAGGTTCAGCGCAAGCAGAAGTCCTGTGACAACCGCACTGAAATCATTGATCGTGATCGGTTTATGCATCAGTTTTTCATATATGTATTCAGCCAGCACCGCAGAGGCTGTCGTAACGACAACCAGGATCCACGCATTCTCATGACGGAAGTTCCAGATTCCAAAGATCGTTGCAGGAAGAAGCGCGATGACCACCATAAGCATGATGTTGCTGCTCTTGATCCGGTCGCGGATATGCGGAGAAGCTGATACTTTATAATTCTCGTTCACTTTTCAGTCACCTCTCTTATTTTTTCTTCTTATTTGCAAGTGCGATCTTTCTCATACCGCCGATTGCCTGTTTCAACTGACGTTTTGCCGGACAGACGTAACTGCATGAACCGCACTCTACACATTCCAGACCGTTCATAGCGACAAAGGACTCTTCATCCTGGCGGTTTGCGTAATCGGCAAGTCTGGAAGGAATGATCCTGCTCGGGCATACCTCTACGCATCTTCCGCAGTTAATGCATGCCGTTTCCGGATTTCTGGACACTGCATCCTCTTTAAATGCAAGGATGGATGAGGACGTCTTCGTCACAGGCGCGTCCAGAGTCACCATAGCGAATCCCATCATCGGACCGCCCGAGATCAGTTTCTCCGGTTCCGCCTTGAATCCTCCCGCCGCCTCGATCAGTTCTCTGTGGTTCGTTCCCAGAAGGACCCTGAAGTTGCCGGGATTTTCCACCGCATCACCGCTCACAGTGACAACACGTTCGGTCAGCGGTCTTCCATTGATAACCGCATTATGTATCCCGATCAGAGTCTCTACATTGTCTACGATGCAGCCCGCATCTGCCGGCAGCATGGACGAATTGATAGCTCGTTTCGTCACCGCATAGATAAGCTGGCGTTCTGCTCCCTGAGGATATTTGGTCATCAGGGCCTTCACATCCATTCTCGGCTCATTAGCTACAACCTGATTCAGTTTCTCGATGCAGTCCTTTTTATTATCCTCCACCGCAAAGATTCCCTTTGCATTGGGGAACAATGAAAGCACAACCCTCATTCCGCTGACCAGATCCTCCGTATTCTCCAGCATCCTTCTGTAATCCGCTGTGATATACGGCTCGCATTCCGCACAGTTTGCGATAATATAATCAATCTTGTCCGGCTCCTTCGGTGAAAGCTTCACTCTTGTCGGGAAGCCCGCGCCGCCCATACCTACGATTCCCGCGCGTGCGATCATATCGAGGATCTCTTCTCTGGTCAATTCCTCAAGAGGCTTCACAGGTTCATAGTCCACCTCCTGATACTGACCGTCATTTTCAATGACGATACATTCGGTCTTCGTTCCCGCAGGATTAAACCGCTGTTCCAGTCCTTTTACAGTCCCGGATACCGAAGAATAGACCGGAGCAGAGACAAACCCGCCTGCATCGGCGATCATCTGTCCTTTCAGGACATGGTCTCCTTTCTTCACGACAGGATTGGCCGGAGCCCCTATATGCTGAGAGAGCGGGTAAACCATATCTCCTTTTGGCAAAAGAGGCTTGACTGCCTGGTCTTTCGAGAAACGCTTTCCATCATCCGGATGGATTCCGCCTTTGAATGTCAAAAGTCCCATTTTTCTCTTCCTTTCTTTCTGCAGCGTATTTCGCTTTATCCAGCAAAATATGCGCATATTTTTCACAATAAGACTATTTTACTAAAAAACAGACTTAAAATCCAGTAATTTAGCAATAAAGATTGCATATTTTTGTAAACACCCTGATGATTTTTTAACAAAAAGCCTTATATTTTTCCGTAAAAATCGCATAAAAAAACAGCCGGTACTCCGGCTGTTTTATCTGCTCTATTCTTCCTCAGCATCCTCTGCGTGATTCTCATTTTCAAGAGCTTTCATGCTCAGGCTGATCTTTTTCTCTGCCTCATTGAGATCAACGATCTTTGCTGTGATCTCCTGTCCGATTGATAATACATCTGACGGCTTATCCACATGAGCTTTGGAAATCTGGGATACATGGAGTAATGCATCCACTCCCGGAGCAAGTTCTACAAAAGCTCCGAAATCTGTCATACGCGCTACTTTTCCGGTGATCACCTTTCCAACTGCAAAATCTTCTGCTGCATTTGCCCACGGATTTGTCTCCGGGAATTTCAGGCTGAGCGCGATCTTTGTATCGTGGATATCCTTTACGAGAACTTTCAGCTGATCTCCAACGTGGAAAAGTTTCTTCGGGTTGTCAACTCTTCCCCAGGACATCTCTGAAATGTGGAGCAGTCCGTCCACACCGCCAAGATCAACGAATGCGCCGAAATCTGTTACATTCTTAACAGTTCCTTCTACTGTATCGCCGACTTTAAGTTTTGCAAACAGCTCTTTCTGTTTCTCTGCGCGTTCTGCAACAAGGAGCTGGCGTCTGTCGCCGATCACTCTGTTTCTTCTCGGATTGAACTCGCTGATCACAAATTCAATCTCTTTTCCTTCATATTTGCTGAGATCTTTTTCATAGGAGTCTGATACAAGGCTTGCCGGGATAAATACTCTTACCTCGTCGACCGTTGCACAGATACCTCCTCCAAGAATCTGTGTAACCGTGGCTTTGAGAACTTCCTTGTTCTCATACGCCTCACGGAGACGCTCATTTCCTTTCTCTGCCGCAAGTCTCTTATATGTAAGAAGGACCTGTCCTTCTCCATCATTTACTTTCAGCACCTTTACCGTCATCGTATCTCCTACAGACACAACTGTTGTCAGATCGAGAGACTGATCATTTGAATATTCATTCTTTGTGATGATTCCGTCTGCCTTATATCCGATGTTCAGGATAATCTCATCCGGTTTCACATCGATAACAGTACCCTCAACTACCTCACCGTTATGAATTGTTTTAAATGACTCGTCTAACATCTGTTCAAAAGATAATTCTGACATTATTTTGAACCTCCTCAATTATATTGTTGGGCGTGGATGCCCCTGCTGTAATACCTACTGTTTCCACTGACCCTAATTGATTCAAATCCAAATCGTCAAGTGTCTGTATATAGTACGTATTGTTACATGCCCCATGGCATATTTCAAATAACTTCTGGGTATTGGAACTATGCTTGTCACCAATCACTATCATAGCATCCACCGTCTCTGCGATGCTCTGAGCCTCTGTCTGACGTTCTTTTGTAGCATTGCAGATTGTATTTAAAACACTTACATCATAACTCTTTTCAGAAATAATTTCAACTAAATCTTTAAATTTATTGTAATTAAATGTCGTCTGGGAAACTATACAGATTTTTTTATTTGCATCAACAGAAAACTTTTCCGCGTCGGCTCTGTCCTGAATAACACATGCCTCTTCTCCGGCCCATCCTTTTATGCCTCGCACCTCCGGATGTTCCGGGTTCCCGATGATCACAATGTATCTGCCCTCACGGTTCTGCTCCTGTACGATATTGTGGATCTTCTTGACAAAGGGACAGGTGGCGTCAACGATCTTTACATGCTTCTCATCCAGGATATCATAGATTCTTTTCTCCACGCCGTGAGAACGGATAATAACTGTCCCTCCCTGAAGTTTTTCAAGCTCTTCTTCCGACCGGAGGACCTCAACTCCTTTTGCCTCCATATCCTTGATCACTTCTTCGTTATGGATGATCGGTCCATAAGTATAAATCCTCTCCCCATCCTTCTTTTTATCCAGCTGTTCATATACTGTGTCGACCGCCCGCTTGACGCCAAAACAGAATCCCGCTGTTTTCGCTTTTATTACTTTCATCGTCCCGTCTCTCCTGTCTGCTTTTTTCACCGGTTTCTACCTGCAGTAACTGCAGATCGCATCCACCACTTCCGGAATAGTCATATTTGAACTGTCGACGAGGACAGCATCCTCCGCCTTCCTCAGGGGGGCAATCTCTCTCGTCATATCTCTTTCATCTCTCTCCCGGATATCCTTTGAGATCTCTTCCAGACTGCAGTCCTCCCCCTTTTCTTTGAGTTCGTCAAACCTGCGTTTTGCCCTGGTCTCCACACTGGCCGTAAGATAGATCTTGACATCTGCATCCGGAAGGATATTAGTTCCGATATCTCTTCCGTCCATGATCACGTCCTTTTCTTTCGCAAGGGAGCGCTGCAGATCCAGAAGTTTATTTCTCACTTCCGGAATGGCTGATGTTTTGGATGCCATATTTCCAACCTCTTCTGTACGGAGCATCCCTGTAACATTTTCTCCGTTCAGATAAATCTGCTGGATCCCATTTTCATATCCGATGGTCACTTCAGCATCTTTGCACGCTTCCGCAACCGCCTTCTTATCCTCGGGGTCGACTCCTTTTTTCAGGAAATGGATCGCGAGTCCCCTGTACATTGCCCCGGTATCCACATAGATATATCCTTTTTCCTTTGCAACCAGCTTTGCGATCGTACTCTTTCCCGCTCCTGCCGGTCCGTCTATCGCTACATTGTATCCCATCTTTTTCCTCCATAATATAGAAATATTTTAATTCTTTTCCCTTTCTGCCGCACTCATTCCCGCCAGATATCCTGTAGACCATGCGATCTGAAGATTATATCCTCCGGTCACCGCATCCAGATCCAGGACCTCTCCCGCAAAATACAGACTGGAAACCTTTTTGGACTCCATAGTCCCCGGATCAACCTCTTTGACGGAAACTCCCCCCTTCGTGATGATCGCTTCATTATAACCTCTCAGATTCGTAAGTGTCATTGTAAAATCTTTGATCAGGCGGACAAAGCGAAGTCTCTCTTCCTTTGTGATCTCATGTACTTTTTTGTCCTCCGGAATTTCAGAAAGTTCCACCATCACCGGTTTCAACTTTGCAGGGAAAAGACTGTCCACCGCGTTTTTGAACTGTCGGTTATGATTTGCCTCAAACTCTCTCAGCACTCTCTTGTCGAGCTGCTCTTCCGAAAGCGCCGGTTTCAGATCGATATGGAGTGTCAGTTCTTTCTGTTTCAGACGATTTCCGACAACACTGCTGGCACTTAAGATCACAGGTCCTGTCACTCCGTAATGGGTAAAAAGCATTTCCCCGAATTCTTCGTACAGCTTCTTTTTCCCTTCTGTGATACGGATCTGTATATTTCTCAGAGAAAGCCCCATCAATTCTTTTGCATACCATTCTTTCACTTCCATCGGAACCAGAGCGGGAGAAAGTTCCGTGACCCGATGCCCGCACGATTCCGCAAACCGGTATCCGTCTCCTGTAGAACCGGTGGAAGGATAGGATATCCCTCCGGAAGCCACGATCACTGCATCTGCATACAGCTTTTTCCCGGAAGACAGGAGTACTCCCGCTGCTCTTCCTTCTTCTATGATAAGCTCCTTTACTTCCGTATGAAGTAAGACATCTGCTTTTCTACGTGAAAGTTCCCTGCTCAGAGCGCTGATCACATCCGAGGAATGATCAGACTGGGGGAACACTCTTCCGCCCCTCTCCACTTTCGTCTTCAGGCCGAGGCTCTCAAAAAAAGCAATCGTCTGTTCATTTGTAAAGGAGTAAAAAGCGCTGTACAAAAATTTAGGATTGCTGATCACGGCGCGGAAAAACTCCTCAATATCCGCCGCATTAGTCAGGTTGCACCGCCCTTTTCCGGTGATGAAGAGTTTTTTTCCAAGCTTTTCATTTTTTTCCAGAAGGCTTACTCTGGCTCCGCATTCGGCTGCCGAAATGGCCGCCATCATTCCTGCAGGGCCTCCGCCGATCACGATCACACTGCTCATCTTTTATCTGCCCTCCGTATCTTTGCCGTCATTCTCCACAGAAACCGTGCCGCTCACCGGATTCAGTTCATCTCCGCTGTACACCTGGTATTCTCCCCAGATCTTTTCCAGTGTCTCCAGCGTACTCACCACTTCATCCTGCTTCTTCATGCAGAGAGCAACGATCAGCGCATTGATCACACTCAGCGGAGCTACCAGTGAATCTACGATCGACGCCATATCACTCCGGGCGATCAGATTACAGGACGAATAGAGATTCATCGGGGAATGCACGCTGTCCGTCAGTGTGATTACTTTGGCTTGCCTGTTGCTCGCAAACTCCAGCGCTTTCAGTGTACGCATGGAATAGCGTGGAAAGCTGATCCCGATGATGACATCTTTCTCGTTGATACGGATCAGCTGTTCGAATATCTCGCTTGAGCTGTTCGTCGTCACCGCTGTAACATCCTGACAGACCAGGTTCAGATAAAAGCTTAGGAACGACGCAAGCGGAGCACAGCTTCTGATCCCTATGACATAGATCTTCTCTGCTCCCAGGATCGTGTCGATCGCAAGGTTGAACGCCTTGTGGTCGATTGCCGACAACGTCTGCTTTATCTTCTCAATGTCAGAGTGCAGCACTGTCTCCAGTATCTCACTCTGGCTGATCCTTCCGTATGTCACTTCCATCCTCTGGATCGAATTCAGCTTGTTCCTAACCAGTTCTTCCAACGCCTTCTGGAACCCCGGATACCCTTTGTACCCGAGCTGGGTCGCGAATCGGACTACTGTGGACTCGCTCACCCCGACGATCTCTCCCAGCCTGGCTGCCGTCAGGAAGACCGCCTTATCATAATTCTGACGGACATAATCCGCAAGCCTTTTCTGACCTTTGCTCAATTTTGAATATTTTGACTCTATCCTGGCAATCAGTTCATTGGTTGTGTTTTCTGTTGGTTCCATTTTTATATTTCCTTATTTTATTTCTATTCTCTCATACCGGCCTCGTACACTCTTTCAGCCAGGCCCGTTCCTCCTCATTCAGATGAGGCCCGATCAGCTCATATACTTTCCTGTGATATTCATTGAGCATTTTCCTCTCTTCTGCCGTCATCATCTCCGGAAGCAGGGCATCAAGGTCGATCGGCACATAGGTCAGGATTTCAAATCTCATAAACTGACCGTACTCGTTCTTTTCATCTTCCTGCACCAGGAGCAGGTTTTCCAGACGGATCCCGTGAGAATCTTCAATATAGATTCCCGGTTCGTCCGAGATCACCATATTTTTCTCCAGAGGCTGCACGGGGTAATTCCCCTCTTTCCATCTGAAATTAATGGGCGCTTCGTGGACATTCGTCAGATATCCCACACCGTGTCCGGTTCCATGGTTAAAATTCAGCTTTTCTTTCCAGAAGATCTCCCGGGCGATACAGTCGAGATTTGCTCCCGTACAGCCGTGAAGAAAAACTGTATTCGCAAGCCTCAGCATAGCTCTGGCGGTCAGAGTAAAATGCTCTTTTTCTTTTCTTGAGACTTCTCCAAGGGCAACCGTTCTTGTAATGTCTGTCGTACCTTCCCAGTAATGTCCGCCTGTGTCCGTGAGGAACAGCTTTCCTTTTTCAAGCTTCACATCAGTCTCTTCCGTTGCGCTGTAATGGATCACGGCCCCATGGTCGGCAAACGCGCTGATCGGCGCAAAGCTGGCTCCCAGATACCCTTCCTGTTCTGCCCGGAACTCCTCCAGTTTATCAGATGCAGACATTTCCGTCATCGGGATCTTTCCGATATTTTTCTTGAGCCAGTACATGAAGCGAGTGTGCGCGATCCCGTCTTTCAGGTGGGCCTTCCTGATATTTTCCGCCTCAACATCATTCTTCTCTGATTTCATCAGGACAGACGGGTTCTGTTCTTCCACGATCTTCACATTCTCCGGGATATCTTTATAAAGTGCATAACTGGTGCGCTCCGGGTCCAGAAGAATGACCGGCTTTCCGCTTATGCCTCGGACATCTTCGTATATCTGCCCGTATGGAAGGACGCGGATATCGTTTTCCGCGAACTCCTGCAGGATGTCCTCAGAAAATTTTCCGCGGTCTGCATAGAGATCCACGTGATCCGTCCAGATCACTGCATAGGAAAGTACCAGAGGACAGTAAGCCACATCCCCTCCTCTGATATTCAGAGTCCACGCGACATCATCCAGGCTGGAAATGATATGCACATCTGCCCCTTTCTCCATCATTTTCTTCCGTATACGGTCAAGTTTTGAAGCTGCAGGTTCACCGGCATATTTCACGTCAAGCCGGAAAGCTTTCGCCTTCGGCATTTCAGGGCGTTCCGTCCACACCCGTCCTCCAAGATCATAACTGTACTCCAGTCTTCCTTCTTTCTTCCGGGCGATCTCCTCGTATATTCTGCCGTCCTTTATCCCTACTGTTCTTCCGTCAAAACCGATCACGCCTTTTCGCGGGAGTTCTCTTTCAACAAATTCTTCAATCGTATCTACTCCCGGCTCACCCATCCGATACAGACAGATCCCGCTCCCGGAAAGCTGCCTGTCCGCCTGGATAAAATATCTGCCGTCTGTCCAGAGTCCCGCTTTGTCTTTTGTAATCACCGCTGTTCCGGCAGAACCGGTAAATCCCGTGAGAAACTGCCGCACTTTAAAATATTCCCCAACATATTCGCTGTGGTGATAGTCTGCCGTCGGTACTATATAAATGTCAATGCCTTCCTTCTCCATCTCGCGGCGGAGAGCATCTATCCTCTCATGAACTTTCATACAAAAGCCTCCTGTCAGTAAAATCCATTCCCATGATAACACTAAAATATCCCCAAAACAACAAATTTTGTGCGATTTGGCGGGAGAGGGCGTCAGCCGGAGGGAGAGGTTGTCTGCGGACACGCTCCCGCTCGGAAACCAATGAAGCGGACACGTAAGAGCACAAAGGACGCGCTCTAAGTGCCGGCATTGGTTTAACGGTCCTTAGACAACCTCTCTCTCCGGCTGGGCTGCTCCCCGCTCCGGCAGATCGGACGGCAGGGAAATTTGCAGAAGAAAAAGGGACTTTTTTGACTGCGGCAGTTTTACCGTTCAGCCAAAAAGACCCTTCTGATCTGTCAATTTTATATTCTCGGCACCAGTAACTCGGGAGCAGCGCGAAAGCGCGTTCTCCCGGCCGTTCCTGAACCTGGACTGCCGTTTGGGACAGCCCTGCCAGAATAGATGTGTTGCTCGAAGAACGTTAAAACCGCGCCGGTACTTAGATCGCGTCATTTGCGATCTTATGTACCGCTGCGCGGTTTTCCGAACGGAAGTGTGTCTGAGGGCAATACATCTATTCTGGCGGACTTCCCACAGACAGTCCCTGTTTAGTGACGGTTCCTGTACTGGACCGGCGTGATATTATACATTTTCTTAAAGACCCTGTTAAAGTGTTCTACATTCTGATATCCGACGGACTCTGCAATGCTCTCGACAGTGGCATTGCTGCTTTTTAACATTGCCCGCGCCTTTTTCATCCGAACCTTCTTAAGGATATCCCCGAATGTCATCCCCGACTTCTCTTTAATATATTTTGAGAGATAGGGCTTGGAGAGGAAAAACTTCTCCGCAAGGTCATCCAGAGTAACATCTTTATAATTTGCATAGATATAATTTGTGATCTCCAGAAGCCGTTCATCTTTGTTCACATCAGACTCAGCGATCTCTTTGATCTTATTGACCGCAACGACCAGCGCTTCGATGGAAGCTTTGATGATATCCGGATCGATGCCTACGCCCCAGTACCGCTTCTTGTTGCAGATCACGCCCACATATGCAACTGCTCTTGAAGAAGAACCTTTCGTCAGAGAATGTTCTTCATAAACAGCGAGCTCATAGCTTACATCAAAATAATGTTTGATCGCATTGCTCACCGCGTCAAGACGTCCATTTCCGACTCCTGTGATCTTCAGATCATTTCCATTGTGATGGATGGTAGCTTCCGCAACAATGCCGTCCTCCTGTTTGAAGTGGCATTCATCAACAGTAAACACGGGTTTTGCATTGATGTAATTGTCCTCAAAAATACGATAGACCAGATCCGGTGTAAGCTCCTTATGCGCTTTGTCGGACACATCTTTTACCAGATATCCGACTTCCTCTCTCATCTTCTCCGGAAGACTGATTCCGAATCCCTGTTTCAGGATGTAGTTTACGCCGCCTTTTCCTGACTGGCTGTTGATACGGATGACATCGGAATCGTATCTTCTTCCAACATCCTGAGGATCGATGGGAAGGTAGGGAACGCTCCATTTTTCCAGATGCTTCTCCTCTTTCCACGCCATTCCCTTTGCGATGGCATCCTGATGCGAGCCTGAGAACGCAGTAAACACAAGCTCGCCCGCATACGGCTGTCTCGGAGATACTTTCATTCTCGTAACACGCTCATAGACTTCACATATATCACTCATATTTGAGAAATCCAGTCCCGGATCAACACCCTGAGAGAACATGTTCATCGCCAGAGTCACAATATCCACATTTCCTGTACGCTCTCCGTTTCCAAACAATGTTCCTTCGATCCTGTCCGCTCCGGCGAGGATACCCATTTCCGCGTCGCTGACTCCGGATCCCCTGTCATTGTGAGGATGAAGGGAAAGGATCACACTGTCTCTGTGGATCAGATGTTTATTGAAATATTCTACCTGGCTTGCAAAAACATGGGGCATCGCGTTTTCCACCGTTGTCGGAAGATTGATGACCGCCTTGTTCTCCGGCGTCGGCTGCCAGATATCCAGAACTGCGTTGCAGACCTCAAGAGCATAGTCCACTTCCGTTCCCTGGAAGCTTTCCGGACTGTACTCAAAGGTAAAGTTTCCTTTTGTCTCATCCGCAAGCTTCTTCAGAAGCTCCGCTCCGTCCGTAGCGATCTTCTTGATCTGCTCTTTATCTTTCTTAAAGACCTGCTCTCTCTGAGCCACTGATGTAGAATTGTATACATGAATGATAGCATGAGGAGCTCCCTTAACAGCTTCAAAAGTACGTTTGATGATATGCTCTCTCGCCTGAGTCAGCACCTGAATGGTGACGTCATCCGGGATCATATTCTGTTCGATCAGTGTTCTTACAAACTGATACTCTGTCTCAGATGCAGCCGGGAATCCGACTTCGATCACTTTGAATCCCACATCCAGAAGAAGCTGGAAGAACTCCAGTTTTTCATCCAGGCTCATCGGTTCGATCAGCGCCTGGTTTCCGTCACGCAGATCCACGCTGCACCAGATCGGATGCTTCTCGATCGCATCCTTCTTCACCCAGTCATAGCATGGCTCGGGCGGCATAAAATAGGATTTTTCATATTTCTTCCAGTTTTCCATTGTCATCCGTCTCCTTATATTTAATCAATTTGGTTGTTTTATTTTATCCTCACTAATACTAACATAGCTTCTCCCATGATTCCAGTGGCAAAATTAATCATTTGCATTGATCTTTTTTAACATTTTAGCTTTTTTATACTTTTTTGCTACCGTTGTGCAGCACCACTTCAGATAATATCAGAAACATTGAAAAAAGCATCGCGGATATAACACAGGCATAACTGAAAGCTCCTCTCCTCCATACTCTTTGCTGCAGTCAGAGGATAGGTCTTCAGCTCAATTCCGTCCAGACTGCAGGTCATTGTACCAATCTTCTGTCCCTTTTCCACAGGTGCCTGAATTTTTTCAGGAAGATCACAGAATACACTTACATCTTCATCCCGCCTCAGCAGAACGCGAAAGGGCTCTGCATTGACTTCCACTTTCAGTTCCGCCGCCTCTGTTCCGGGAAATCCTCCCGCTGCTCCATTTTCCACAAGGACACTGCCCGTATCCTTGCTGATGTCGATCTGACGGTATTCGTAATTATCCAGCCCATACTCCATCAGCTTTCTCGTATCAGACCATTTATACCCCTTATTATTCGGCCACCCGCAGGCAAGAAGTGCTACGATAAACGTTCTCTCATCCCTTTGCAGTGCGCCCACATAACAGTACCCTGCATCGGCGGTAAATCCGGTTTTTCCGGAGAGAGCGCCCTCCATCATCTGAAGAAACAGATTATGATTGTGGCATTGATAGGAACCGTTCCCCTCGCAGTCAGAAAAATCATGTTCCTGCGTCTGCGTGATTTTCAGGAAATCCTCCCTTTTTCCCGACTCCATGATGCAGTATCTCATGATTCTCGCCAGATTCTCTGCCGTCGTGTGGTGGAACCCTGTTTCATCCTCGGCGTCAAGTCCGTTGGGGGTGATAAAATATGTATCTGTGCACTCCAGTTCCATTGCTTTCTGATTCATCATGGAGGCGAATCCCTCCACACTGCCTCCGATGTGTTCCGCAACAGCGACAGCAGAATCATTATGAGACTCCAGCATCAGAGAGTACAGCAGATCTTCAAGAAAAAACTTCTGTCCCTCTCTCATTCCAAGCCTGACCGCCGGCTGAGACGCCGCATTGGAGCTCACACTGACCTGATCAGACATAGAGCCGTTTTCCAGAGCAAGAATACAGGTCATGATCTTCGTCGTACTCGCCATG
This sequence comes from Candidatus Mediterraneibacter excrementigallinarum, assembly GCA_019120075.1. Lineage (GTDB taxonomy): Bacteria > Bacillota > Clostridia > Lachnospirales > Lachnospiraceae > Mediterraneibacter > Mediterraneibacter excrementigallinarum. Next base: position 14,944 of record DWVT01000009.1, on the reverse strand, counting down.
GCAAGCTTCTCCTCTCCGTTTTTGGCAAATAAAATACGCCCGCTGTCCGCGTCCATCAGGACTGCAGACCGGGCGTACAGCTCCGAAGCAGTGATCTCGTCCGAAGTTTCCTCCGCCTCTGCCAGAATCACGTTCCAGACCGACAGCAAAAAGAAGAAAACTGTCAGGACAAATGCTTTCATCCTTCGCCTTATTACTCTTTTTCCCTTCATCGCAGGTTCTCTCCCGCCGTATACGTCTTACTGACAATCTATGCATGTCTGCCCGAAGATAGAACTGCAGGCAGCACAGGATATCTGTCCCGCCTAAATATCCAGCTTAAGCTGAGCTTCATCCTCCGCCTCTTCTTTGAAATGTTCAATCTGTTCTTCATTGAGTCTGGGCAGTTCATCCAGAGAATGGACGCTGAACCGGCGCAGGAATTCTTCTGTTGTCCCGAAAAGCAGCGGACGCCCCGGGGCCTCCAGCCTTCCTGTCTCTTCCACCAGTCCGTATTCCACCAGCTTGTTTACCGCATGGTCCGACTTGACTCCCCGGATCTTCTCGATCTCCAGCTTGGTCACCGGCTGCTTGTACGCAATGATCGAAAGCGTCTCCAGAAGAACATCCGTGAGCACATACCGTTTAGGCTGCTTTGCGACACGGATCAGATACTCATACATTTCTTTCTTTGTGCACATCTGAAATGAGTTGTCCAGTTCAATGATGCGGATCCCCCGGCTTTCCTCCTCGTACCGGTCCATCATATTGTGGATCAGTTTTCGCGTCGTCTCCTCATCATGGCCGATCGCCGCGGCGATCTTCTCAAGCTCCACAGAATCGCCCATTGTAAAAAGGATCGCCTCAATCGCTCCCTGAAGCTTCTCTATTTTCATTGATATACCCAGTCCTTTCAATCATAATCTCACCGCAGTTTTCCTCCTGCTCCACACGAATCTCTCCCAGCTTCATCATCTCCAAAACAGCAAGGAAGGTCACGACGATATGCATCTTGCTGTGCTGTTCCTGCAGCAGCTGCCGGAAACTGAACCTCTGATGTTCTTTCATATACTCGTGGATATGATCAAATTTGTCAGAAAGGGAGACTTCTTCTTTCTCGATCTTCCCGAACTTGCTCCTGACCGGATCGATCTTGTCCGTCTGCCGTTTCATCACTTCGTGAAAGATCCGGTTCAGCTTTCTCAGCGTCAGCCCGTCAAGAAGGACGTCCAGATCCACCGGCTCCACATACTCTGCCACTTCCTCCGGTATTGTGGGCGCTTTGTAAAGGATCTGGTCCGAATCCACCTGACGGTCCTTCAGCTCGTATGCCATATATTTATACATTTTGTACTGAAGGAGCTGTTCCACCAGCTCCTGTCTCGGGTCCACTTCTTCCCCTTCTTCTGTCACTTCCTTTGGAAGCAGCATCCGGCATTTAATATCCAGAAGAGTCGCCGCCATGACAAGAAACTCGCTCATGACATTCAGGTCTTCCTTCTGCATCTGTCTGATATAGTCCATATACTGGTTCGTGATCTCAACGATCGGGATATCATAAATGTCGATCTTATTCTTGTCGATCAGGTGAAGAAGCAGGTCCAGAGGTCCCTCAAACACCTCCAGCTTAACCGGTATTCCCATAAAACTCTCCTTCAAGGTATAGATTCATTTCACGTCAATATTTCTATTATAAGGGATGCCCGCCTCTTTTACAATGATTTTTTCAGCTCGATCAGTATCACCTCCGGCATATTAAAGAGACGGATGTTAATGGTATGACTTCCCAGGCCTCTGCTCACAATGATCGTCTGCTCTCCTTCTGTAGTCATCTCCCCGGAATATTTGGGAAAAAGGAACGCCTGTGGAGAGATCACGCCGCCGATTCCGGGAATCCTGGCGATCCCTCCGTGAAGATGGCCGGACAGGATCAGATCAGCTCCCCATTCTTTATATGCATCCATATAAGCGGGATTGTGAGCAAGCAGGATCTGATAATCCCTGTCCGCTCTCTCCCGGGGAACAAATCCCAGACATTCTTCCACTGTACCGCCGTCAACATGTTCTTTTCGGAATTTCTTGTACGTCTCCAGCGGCAGTTCCAGTCCGCTTATCCGGATCTTTTTTCCGTGGACTTTCACTTGTGTACTTCCGTTCTCCAGAAACAGAACACCTTTTGACCTGAGCAGCCTTCTGTATTCTTTATAAGAGGAGCTGTATTTCTCCGGCTCCTCCTTCATCCGCTGCTCATGATTTCCGTTTGCATAGATAACCGGACAGAATGCTGTCAGACTCTCCACAAAAGACAGGGCCGGCCCATAAGATGCTTTTTCTTTTCCCACCAGCATATCGCCGCCGATCAGGATCAGATCCGGAAACGTCTGCCTTATGGCTCGAAGAAGCCGCTCGTTTTTCTCCCCGTACTCTTTATTGTGAAGATCACTAAGAAAGATGATCTTGATCTTATCATCTTCAAGATCATCCATCTTCTTTGAATGTACACTGAAACGTGTCACACAGAAGTTATGAGTCTCCCTGTAGATTTCAATACAAATTGCTGCAATGATAATAACCGCAGCAATGATCAGAATCCAAATTAACGACATAGTTCTCCTTTACTGTCCTCTCTGCTCTTTTACAATTTCGATTCCGGCGCTTGCCCCGATCCGGCTGGCTCCCGCCCGGACCATTGTCTCAGCATCCTTCAGAGTACGGATCCCTCCGGAGGCCTTCACGCCCATATCCGGCCCCACCACAGACCGCATAAGCGCCACATCTTCAGCGGTGGCGCCGCCTGTGGAAAAACCTGTGGACGTCTTCACAAACGCCGCCCCGGCTTCCTTTGCGATCCGGCAGGCTTCTTTCTTTTCTTCCTCTGTAAGAAGGCATGTTTCCAGGATCACCTTAACGATGGCTTTGTCCTGCGCCTCCTCCACTACGGAAGCAATATCCTGTTTCACATAATCCCAGTCTCCGCTCTTGATCATCCCCACATGGATCACCATATCAAGTTCCTCCGCGCCGTCTTTTACCGCTGCTTTTGCTTCCGCAGCCTTGCCCGCAGTGGACATGGCTCCAAGAGGGAATCCGATGACAGTGCAAACTTTTACATCAGAATCTTTCAGAAGCTGAGCGCAGTAGTACACAAAACTGGAGTTGACACAGACCGAGTGAAACCCGTACTCCATTGCCTCCTCGCAGAGTTTTTTCACCTGTTCCTTTGTAGCATCCGCTTTTAACAATGTATGGTCGATCATTTTTGCATAATCCATAATGTTATCCTCCTTCTGGTATTGTACAGAAACGGATTTTCCGTTTCCCGGCTGTCCTTCATTATAAAGCATCCTGTATGCAGGGCACAAGTATGTTTTTCGCTTTTCCCTTTTCTGCGTTACTTTATTACAATGCATTATAAAGGCTTTAAAGCCTGAATTCTCCCAGAGCTTCCAGAAGGTAATCAGGGAAGCCCGCTTTTTCCACATCCTCCGCGGCCAGAATGTCTACAGAGCCAATCTCCTTCCCATCCAGGAAATAGGTAAGCCGCCCCAGCACATCGCCTTTCTTCACAGGAGCCTTGACCGGCTGTTCTGTCTGTTCTTTCTTTTCAATCTGATTCAGATTTGCACCGGAAGTATCCAGATAAGTAAAGCTGTCAGAATATACCGCGCCTACCTGATCTTCCACTCCTCCCTCCACTTCTACCGGACCTGGGGTTCCCTGTTCCTCATCGGTATAAAGCTGGCACTTGCCGAAACCATAATTCAGAAGAGTCACTGCATCACGGAATCTGTCCTTTGAATTTTCTGCCGCCATGATGACTGCGATCAGCTCCACACCGTTCTTCTCTGCCGTGGCAGACACGCAGAACTTTGCCTCTCCTGTAGAACCGGTTTTCAGCCCTGTCGCGTACTCATACTGACGGACCAGTTTGTTGGTATTAGTAAGTCCGAACTCTGTTGTTCCTTTCGAGGTAGTATGGGTGATGTTCTCCATCCAGATCATGCAGTAATCGCGGATCTGCGGGTGCTTTGTGATCAGCTCTCTCGACATCAGGGCAATATCTCTCGCGCTGGTCAGATGGCCGTCCGCGTCAAGCCCGTTGCAGTTGACAAAATGAGTGTTTTTCATTCCCAGTTCCGACGCCCGCTGATTCATCCGGTTTACAAACTCCTCCTCATTTCCACATATGTACTCAGCCATCGCTACACAGGCGTCGTTCGCACTGGCGACCGAGATGCATTTCAGCATCGTATCCACAGTCTGTACCTCTCCCGCCTCGAGGAAGACTTGAGATCCTCCCATGGAAGCCGCATACTCTGAAGTAGTCACCTCGTCCTCCAGACTGATATCCCCACGCTCAATAGCTTCAAAGATAAGGAGCATGGTCATAACCTTTGTCACGCTTGCCGGAGGTCTCGCCGTATCCGCATCCTTCTCATAGAGTACGGTTCCTGTAGAAGCTTCCATCAGGATGGCTGACGGCGCACTCACCTGGGTACCTTCCTGCGCATCCTCTGCCGTTTCTTCCGTTGATCCCTCCTCATCCGCTGTTCCCTCCGCGGCTTCCTCTGCCGTTTCTTCCACTGTTTCTTCTGTCGCCGTTTTCTCCTCTTCCTCCGCATACACGCAGAGCATCGGCACAGCCGGGCTCTGTATCTGCATGAGAAGCACCAGTCCGAGAACAACTGCAAGAACCCTTTTCATTATTACGTTCTCCTCCGAAATATATCGTCTGTTAACAATATAGTCAGCCCAAAATAAAAATATGTCTCTGATTGACTTTTGGAAATACCTGGCGTATATTAATCGGTGGGAGAAAAAAGGAAGAGTTAATAAGGAGGTTATTCATGAAATCTCACACTTATTATGATGTATTAGGTGTATCAAGAGATGCGACTTTAGAAGAGATAACGAATGCAAAAAATGCACTTGCAAAAGTATATCATCCTGATGCAAATGCGCATAAAGATATAGATACAACCGCCTTCATGCAGGAGATTCTGGAGGCATATCAGGTTCTCTCAGACCCGGAGAAAAGGAAAGCCTACAATCACGACACATTCGGCGAGACAGCCCCCCGTGTTTTCCGTACATTTAAAGTAGGACCCGATGACGACAGCAAAGATGAGTCATCCTCCTTCGTCACCTACTGGAATGCGGCAAGCCGTCTCAACGAAACACTCCGACGCAGCATGCGTCTGATGGAAAAAGAGTCCCAGAAAAAATCTATTTCCCACAGGTTTTTCCGAAAGATCGGAAACAAAAACGCCGAAATCCCGGATGAGTACCGTAGCCGGCAGATCGCAAAACTGTCCATGGAAGCAGTTCAGTATATTACTACACTGAAAATGGCTGGCATCCCCATGCAGTACTGGCATTCCGACGCAATGAACTGGGTTCTTGTCCGCTGGGGACAGAAACAGGACACGGATTATCATATCCTGTTTTCCCGCTATGCGGCATACGTGGAGAAAAACAAATCCAGTTCCGAGAAACTGAAACTTCGCTCATACAACCGCCAGTTCCATAACAACTTAAAAAAGCTGCTCTCCTACTCCTTAGAGGCGTAGGAGACATTCATCCAGGAGGGCTTCACAGCCCTCTTTTACGTCTCTGTAAGTTTCATCAAAATTCCCCGTATACCACGGGTCCGCAATGTCCTGCCCTTTCCGGTCCGTAAAATCCAGCAGTTTTGAAACTTTCCCGTCCGGATCGCCGTTTCCAAGAATCCGGTTGATATTCCGTATATTCCAGGAGTCCATCCCGATGATGTAGTCGAACTGGTCATACTCCTCCCGGCGCATCTGACGGGCACAGTGAGGAATACAGGGAATCCCGACCTGGCGCAGTTTTTGCTGCGTTCCGTAGTGGGGCGGGTTTCCGATCTCTTCCCGACTTGTGGCGGCGGAATCAATATAGAATTGTTCTGACAGACCAGCCTGATCCGTCAGATACTGGAAAACAGACTGTGCCATTGTTGATCTGCAGATATTGCCGTGGCAGATAAATAGTACTTTTATCATCTTTTTATAACTCCATATAAGTCTTGTATTTCTTCTCAAATGCTTGGTATCACAGGGTTTTTCGGGCTTTGGTTTCCCGGCTGTTTCCGGGTTATCTTCTCAAATCGTACCATATCTTCTCATGTTTTTCCCTGCAATATTGGTAAATTCGTTGGTAAAGGGAACCGCTTTACCAACGGGCTGTTTTAGCCATTTGCTACCCGAAGCACTTCTGCTTTTGCATCATCGAAGTTTACATGGGTATAGACATTCAGGGTTACACTGATGTCTGAGTGACCCATGATATACTGCAATGTTTTCGGGTTCATTCCGGATTTTGCCATGTTGGAGCAAAATGTGTGTCGGCATACATGAGGGGTTACTTTCGGCATCTGGATGCGGTAAATCTTGTTGTACTTCTCCACGATATGTTCCAGATACTTCTCCCAGTGAAGGGCGACCTTCGGCATATCGTTTTTGTCCAGACACAGGAAGCGAATATACCCATCCACCATCGGCTCGACCTTCGGTGCTTCACGATTGGCAATGATTCTGCGAAAACACTCTGCCACTTCTTCGGTCATTGGCACATAGCGGGTACCACTCTCTGTCTTTGGCTCCTCAATCACATATTTCATCTGGGATGTGCGCTGCAACTGATGGTCTACCTTGATACGCATTTCATCGAACTCAATCTCCGAAACCGTCAGTCCACAGAACTCCGAAATACGAAGCCCCGTGTGAAAGAGAATATAGATTGCATCGTAGTATCTGCTGAAATGTGCATCTTCCTTGATAAATTTCAGCAAATCCCGCTCCTGCTTCCGGGTGATTGCTTCTCTGGTCACAGAATCGTTGACAATCACCGATGCCAGCTCAAATCCAAAGGGATTTTTCCGAATCAGGTCATCGTCCACCGCCATCTGAAAAGCCGGTCTGAGAACGCCCCGGATGGAATGAATGGAGCTGTAGCCCCTGCCATCCACCTGCTGAAGCTTGATGAGCCACGCTTTTGCATCCGACAAGCGCACCTTGTCAATGCGCTGTTTCCCGAATGCTTCTTTTTTCAGGACATTGATTACCGTCTTGTACCCGGCAACGGTATTGTGCCGGACACCCGTTTTCAGGGACACATACTTCTCCACCAGTTCCAGCACCGTGTAATTGCCGCCATTGGTTACGATGTGGTCAAACAAATCCGCTTCAATCTGCTTTTCTTTCTCTCGCAGCGAAAGTTCCCGTTTCTTGCCTTTGGGCATGGGGTCGTTTTTGTCCAAACGCCAACTGTACACATTTTTCTCTTTTCCGTCCTCGTCAATGTAACGGAACCGATACCTCCCATCTGCACGCTGGTACTCGCCTTCATGCAAAATTCGATTACGGTTGTCTCGTCTTTTTTCACTCATTGAAATCTCTCCTTTACTGTAAAAGGAGAGCCAGACTTGCACCGTTATAATAGCACAAGTTTGGCTCTCCGTATAGGTCTATCATAGGAAATCGGAAATTCTGCCAAGCACTTTTTTATACTGCCGTTGCCTGATCCAGATACCGCTCGAATTTCTCACGCTTAATGAGGGCACGGTTTCCGTTCATCACATAGAAATCCTCGTTGGGATGCCCGTCAATGATTAGGCGCAGCTTTCCTTCTCCGATATGATAATATCCGGCAGCTTCTTCAATGGTCAGCGTATATCTGCGCCAAACAGGAATATCCATCGTTTTCGTCATAGGCATTTATCCTCCATAAATGAAATGTGCCAGGCAGAGAACGGTCAGCAACGAAGTCCGGCAACGGACTTCAAAAGACCCCAAAATCATTCTCCACCTGGTTTTTGGTTATCTATTTACTTTTCTTTAATTATTTTGTTGTTTTGGTTGTCAGAAGGGAAAAAGCGTTGGAAATAAAGGTTTTTCCCGGCAACCGGGTCGGCAACGGGATTGCAACAAAGTAGGCAACGAGCTGTCATTTTCAAAACGGCAACTCTATCTGTTCGGTGATTTCTACGAACCCAGCCGGGATATTACCGGGCTGGTTGCCATTGTCCGTTGCTGCCACTTCACGCTCCCAGCCCTTTTGTCTGCCGAATCCGGCGAACATCCTCGGATTGGAGAAATACCGCCAGCCGGAAATGCACTGGTTCATAATCTCATTGACCTCCCGGATTTCCCATTGCTTCGGCTCGTCAAAGGCATGGTTCAGAGCTTCCTTGTATAGCTGCTTGGAACAGACCGTGTCCCCGGTGTACTTGTCCAGATACGCCTGAATCTGCCCGGCTTTCGTGTCCTCCGGCATAAAATCCCGCTGATGCTCTTTCAGGTACTTTGCCATTTCCGGGCTAAATTTCAGCTTGAAGTTTCCGCTGCGGTAAATTTCCATGGCTTCTGCCCACATCTGCCGGATGTAGGCTCTGGAAGCGGCTTCGTCCTCCAAAATGTGAACCTCGGCCTGCTCCGGGTACACCATGACCGGAATAAAGCGGCGGTTGCCGGAACGGTCAAGGGGCAGGAAGTCCAGCGCATTGGATGTGCCGCCAAATACACACTGTCTCGGTCTGTCTGCCGGGTGTGTTTCGTAGGGGATTTTGTAAACCTCCTTCTGGCGGCTCAGGAAGGACTTGATTTCCTCAATGCTCTTGGCGTTGGCAGTTGCCATCATCTCGGACATTTCGATAATCCAGTGACCTTGCAGCTTGCGGTACACATTTTCATCGTCCAGTTTTCGCAGATCATCCGAAAACCACTCGTCCCGGAGAGCCAGCAGCCGGAAGAATGTGGACTTTCCCGCTCCCTGACCGCCGACGAGACACAGCATGATTTCAAACTTGTTGCCGGGCTTAAAAGCCCTCGTAATCGCCCCCAACATAAACAGTTTCAGGGCTTCATAGCTATACTCGCTGACCTCCGCTCCAAGGAAGTGGTGCAGGGCATATCGGATGCGTTCTGTCCCGTCCCACGCAAGGCTGTTCAAGCAGTCCTGGATTGGATGGTACTTATTTTCATTCGCCACAATACCAATGGCGTTTTCAATCTTTTTCTCACTGGTCAGCCCATAATTTTCTTCCAAATAGAGCAGCAGATATTTCATATCCGTATCTGTCAGGGCTGTACCAGTCCTGTGATAGCCGATGGGCTTTATAATGTCCTTGCGGTCAGTCAGGATGTTATAGGCAATGGCCCCGGCAAGCACCGGGTCACGCTGGAACACCGTCAGACAGTTGCGGATGCTCTGCCGGACACCGCCTTTCTCCGTGCTTTCCAATTCGGCTTTCACTTCTTCAACGCTCTGGGGCGGTTGCATGGCGTTTACTGTATTTTTCAGGGCCTCCCGCATCTGGGGCGGCAAGTTCTGATAATCGTTTTTCAAGCTCTATCACATCCTTTCCGTATTCAGTCATAATCTGCGCCCGTTCCTCCGTATCGCTGGACAGCAGCGTGTCCAGCAGATATTCCACATGGCTGGTTTTCTGCAAGGCTTCCACAAACCGGGGATGCCATTCCTCATTCGGGGACTCCGGCGCATACTCGGTTTTCCACCGTTCCAGCAGATGGCGATAATCGGCAAGAACACGGAAGCAATGGCTCTGCGCTTCCCTGAACTGTACCTCCGGGGATTTGTACCGGGGCTTGGGCTTTTTCATCTTATCTGGGAGCTTCCCTTCCTCGTAGGACAGCCCAAAGTCCCTTGCCAGCTGAATAGCTGCCTCCTTCTTTCCAAGCCCGTACAAGGTTGCCGTGAAGTCAATCACATCCCCATCTGCCCCACAGCCGAAGCAGTGGTAACGCCTGTCCAGCTTCATGCTGGGGGTCTTGTCGTTGTGGAACGGGCAGCAAGCCATTCCGTTTCTGCCTACCCGGATTCCGTAGTGTTCCGCAGCCTGCCGGGTGGTCACAGACTGCTTGACTGTTTCAAATACATTCAAATCATTTCCTCCTGAAAATAGGAAAGGCACCTGACATTCTCAATACGAAAATGGCAAGTGCCTGTTAGCGTTCCATATCCTGTTTTTTGTGAGTTTCCTTTTTCCGTGCGGCATCCTCAGCCGCCACAATCGCCTTGTTGCGGTTCAGCATTTCATAAATGGAAGTTCTGGCTTTTTCCTTGATTTGCTGGGTGTTTGCTTTCCTGACCTCCGGCTTCGTCAGCGCATCCTTCATTACACTAAGAGCTGTCTGCATGGCTTTGGTGATTTTGGAAACCACATTGTCCAGTCGGGCGGCAGCGTACTCCCGCTCCTTTTTGGGAGCCTTGCGCTCTGGGGACAGCAGCCAGAACTTTGTTTCCTCCACCAGCTGAATGTCCTGCTTGTGTGTTTCCACCCTGACGGTATCGGTCACAACCTCCACCGCCTTATCATAAGCAATCTCGGAAACATCATCAATCAGAGCTTCCACATCATCCAGCTTCAAGGTCAGCTCGTCCAACTTTTCTTCCTTTTCCTGAATGACGGCTTCCTGCTCCTGAATCGTCTGAGACTGAGCCACCAGCTGCTCCTTCTGCTTGGCAAGAATGAAGTCCTGCTTTTCCAGATACTTGCGACCGCCGTACTCCGGCTCCTCCTCCAGCTGCAATCCGTGCTTCCTGCAAATATCGAACAGCAAAGCCCGGCAGGCGGCATCATAGACCATTTTTCTGTTGTTGTGGCGACCCAGCTTCTTGTCCGGCTCCGGCAGTTCAAAGCCAAGAGCTTCCAAAGCTTTCTCCTGCTGGGGACAAAGCTCCCCGTACTGATTTTCACAGTCAAAGACATGGCGTTCATGGATGTGAGGCGTGCTTTCATCAATGTGCAATGCCCAGTCCAAAATGTGGACATGGGAGCCGAAGCGTCTTTCCAGCTCCGCAAAAAATTCCGTAGCCACCAGAAAGAGGGTTTCCGCAGAAGCGTGTTCCTCCATCTTTCCGATTTGGAGTAAACTTTCCTCCGGGCAGGTCTTTTTATTTTTCAGGATTTCATCTGTAGTGCGGTTGCGCTCCGTGTGTCGGTTCTTTTCATTGCGGGCGTTCTGTCCATCCGTGTAATCGGAATAATGGGTGTGATAATAAATCTGCTCGACTTCTTCAAAGGTTGAAGCCAGCTCAATCTCGTCACTGTTCTTTTCTGCCAGCTGCCGATAACCGTTGTAGCAGTCCCAGTAGATGTTGTGTTCGGCTCGCTGCTCGTCAATGTGTTCGCTGTTGCTCACATCGAAATTACGGTCATTGTGCTTGGGATTGTAAACGCCATTCTTTCCGGCACGACCGTTGTGTTTTGTCAGTTTCAAACTTGGTTCCTCCGTTTCTTTAAGATTTTCCCCGCAGGGGGAGGGGCAGCGAAGCTGCTTCCTTGCTGCATTTCTGCGCCAAGTAATACCCAGTACTAAGCGGCGCAACGCCACTTAACTGGGCAAGGCTGCCGCCCTTGACCTGCACAGGGGTATTGCATCTACGCTCCGCTTCGGTCCACGCAATACCAAGGTCCCCTGGACCTTGTGCGACCCTGTACCCATGCACAAAGGGCTGCGCCCTCTGTACTCCTGCCCGAAAGACCTGAACCTCGCCATTTCCTCCATGGCTCCTTTCAGCTTCTTCGGCTTTTTCGCAACTCCCCAAGGGACTTCCGAAAAAATAGCCGCTGCCGGATTTTGCATTCACGCAAAAACTGACAGCGGCTTCTCATCTGACCTTGGCGGTCACATTCGATTTTCTCTCAACAGCGTTGAGAGCTTTCAAGCGAACTCAGGAGGAAACATCTTCGTCCTCTCTCGGAGTCAGCACATAAATCCTGTTCGGTTCTCCAACGCCCCGGCGCACCCGCATGATAAGTCCTGCGGTTTCCAGCTCGTTCAAAGAACGCTTCACCGTCATGGAACTTCTGGACAGAGCGGCAGCGATTGCAGTCACAGGGAAACAGACAAACAGGATGCCGTTCTTGTCCTCTTGTCCATCTGAAAGCATGGCATCCAGCATCCGGCAGTACATGACCTTAGCAGTGCTGCTGACCGGGAATCCCAGCAACGCTCTGGGAAAGGGCATACATGGCGGCAGCGGTGTGTCTATCGTCATAAATTCAAAATTCATTTGGTTGGGTTCTCCTTTTTCTTCGCTCGTTTGGATAAATAACGAGGGCAGTCAACCACAACTGCCCGGAAACTCTGCCTGCATTCATGCTGGCACTTCCGGCACAGATCGTTGTAGCTAACACGCCCCCGGTCATTCAGGAAACAGGAAAGTTCCTGTTTCCTCTTTTGGCTCATTCTCGGCACAATGGTATCCTCCCGATTTTGTGTATGGTTTCGGGGCGATTTTTAACCAAAACACCGCCTTGGAGCGGTGCAAAAATCCCCGAAGGATTGCTGACAGGGTAGACTATCCCCCTGTCAGATTGTCGTGTTTCGGTATCATTTTTTGTGTCAGTTCGCCGCTGTACCCTGATGTCGTTCCTGCCCCAGTTTCTCTGCGGCGTTTTGCTTCCGTTGGCACGCTCGTATCGGTCAGGGTTCCTCCATGTTCCTGCCGATAGTCTCTGCGGTGCTTCGCCGGGAAGCATATCCCATCAGGACGGTCATTCGATTGGAATAATCCATCGATGAACTGACTACATTATGGAACATTTTTGACCCCCGTGCCGGATATCCGCAAAGTAGGATTTCCGGCTGAAAAACAAAAATTTCCACGATTGTGGACAAGGCATGATATAATGAAAACAGCGGCAGAAATGCAGCCGCAGGAAGGAGATTTTGCCATGAAAAAAGGCTTATCAATACAAGAAAAACTAAAAGATTTGCGAGTTGTGGAAAAAGGATTCACGCTAAAACAGCTTGCAGATGAAACCGGAATCGCTTCATCCACTCTGGGCAGCTATGAAAGCGATGATTACAAAGACATCAGTCATACAAATCTGGTGATCCTTGCCGAATACTACCATGTTTCTACCGACTGGCTGCTGGGACTCACCGAATCCCGTGAAGTTCAGAATCACGATATATCGGAGCTTCATCTGGACGATGAAACCTTGGATATTCTAAAAAGCGGCAGACTCAACAACCGTCTGCTCTGCGAGATGATTAAGCACCCGGATTTTCTAAAGCTGATGAGTGACACCGAAATCTATGTGGACGGCATCGCTACCATGCAGATTAAGAATATGAACGACTGGCTGAATGCGGTTCGGCTCCAAATTGTGCAGCAGCACAACCCGGAAAGCAACGACCTGTATGTTCAGGTTCTGGACGCTGCCCGCATCGACGAAGAGGAATACTTCTTCCATAACATCCACGGCGATCTGGATCGGGTCATTCGCAGCATCCGTGAGAAAAACCAAAATGCCACGGAATCCGCTCCCATTGAACGCCCCGCATCCAACGACAAAAAGATGCAGCGGCTTTTGCAGTCCATGAAATACAAGAGTAATCCGATTGAAGAATTTTGGCGTTACTTCTGCGAAGAACTGCAAATTGATTACGATAAGCTTCTTGATGACGAGCATGACACCATGAAGAGAATATTTAAGAAATCTAAGTTGTTAAAGAGTTTCCCAAGTCATAAGAATAAAGCCCGGAAATAAAAAAGCCGCTGCCGCATGGTTTTAATTCCATGTAGCAGCGGTTTTTCGCTGGTGGTATTCCGTTACAATAACAACGCTGTTTTATTTGAAATTTTCTCGTTTATTGCGGAAACTGTATCCTGAATCGAATCATTTGTTGTGTCTATAGCATTCCGCTCATATACTCCAAGATGATGGAATTGCTCCCACATCACTTCTACCAAATTCAGTATTTGTTTCGCTATCCAATTTCAAACGTCCAGTCGCCCGGTTCAGGGTTTCCTCCTTGCTTGCTCTCAAAATGATATAATGTACTTCATAACCTTCGTGAACGATATTTAACCAAGGCTGCAAAAACCACGGGCCGATAATTCCATCCACGATTACATCATATCCACCACGGGCATAACGCTTTGCGGCTTCTAAAAAGGCCTCGATCACAATCAGGTTTTGCTCATTGGATTCCGGCAAATGCGGCAATATTGCCCCTTTGCTCAGGTAATGGTAAAAATCATCGGTATGCATATGCACTGATTTTTCCATACAGGATTCCTTCGCAACAATAGCTGATACTGTCGATTTTCCAGTTCCCGGAGGGCCTGTAATTACGATAATTCTTCCTCGCTCCATTTTACTGATCCCTTCAACTTCGTGCTTTGTTCACTTTTTCACAACGATTCAATAGGTAAATTATGCTGCTTCAAAAAGGACAGCTTATCCCAATATCCTCTCTGGAACAGAATTTTACCATTTACAACATGGAAGAAGCCGCATCCCCGCAGTCCCAGAGGATCCTTCCATTCTAAAATCGCCCACTGTCCATCTTCAAAGATGTTCTCTACACTGGCAGTCATATCGGCAGTGGCAAATTCTGTTGTAAACATTTCTCGGATTGCATCTATCCCAATCACGGGATCATTTGTCACTTGATGGTTGGTTGCGTTATCATGGTACAAGCTCACGATTGCTTCTACATCGTGATTATTGAACGCATCTACCCATTTACATACTACTTCTTTTGGTCGTAACATAAATATTTCCTCCATATATCGTTAGCTGCCTTTTTCAAGATACACGATTCATGTAAAATCACAATTCCCGCCGTTTCCATTGCTTCAGGGCAGCTGCGACACAAATGCCTGCCACAACGATTGTTAAGAAGATATAGGGAAGGTGGAAACCGTGCAGTGCTACCTCGTACACATCAAAATAACGCAATGGGGTCAGATAGTCCAGAAAATGATTACCTGTGTACTCGGCAGTAAAGGCCAACGCATAGGCAGCCAGCATGGAAATTGTTCCTGTCCGCACCGCAGCCTTATAGGACAGGAGCACGCTGGCAAACAGCAGCCCCAGGGCAAAAAAGAGGATCTGGGTAAAGAACATTCCCATCGTTGTGGAAAGCACCGCTCCCGGCTGATCCAGACCGCCCAAAGGAAGAAC
>DWVT01000154.1 GCA_019120075.1 Candidatus Mediterraneibacter excrementigallinarum | reverse complement strand
TCAGAGTTTTTCCATGCTTCTTCAGTTCCTCACTGGCATTTTGATTACATCGTTCTTCAAAGATACATCCCTCACAGTTGTTTGCCAGCGCCCTGCGGACCCATTTCAATTCTTCCTGCGTACCTATGATTTTCATTAAAAACACCTCATTAACATCATACCCTAAAACAGCAGTTCTATCACATTTTTTTGCAATCAGGTATATAGCAGTAAATTCCGGTTATATTCCGTAATATGAGCATTTATATAGTGAATAACTCTATTTTATTCCGTAATTTGCCGGAAGTAAATAGTTTAAAATCGAAGGAAGATGTAGGAAGAGAGGTGGATGACATGGAGAAAAAATTTATCGGTGACAGGATTACCGAACTGCGGATAAAAAAGAATGTATCCGAATATCAGATGAGCCTGGATCTCGGCAAAAACAAAAGTTACATCCAGTCCATTTCTTCCGGGCGCTCCCTGCCTACCATGGAGAACTTCCTGGAAATCTGCGAATATCTGGAAGTAACTCCCTGCCAGTTCTTCGATACAGCTCTTCACAATCTTCCTCTATACGAAAAAGCGGCTGACTTATTAAAGCAGCTCGACGATGAGGATATGATCGCTGTAATCAGTATACTACATCGGCTCGCTGCCAGACATAAATAATTTTCAGAGTCTGTCCACACGGACAGCTTTTTTTCTATTTTTTTACACATTCTGCATTTTCTCCGCTATTTCCCTTACAAATGGCAAAATAGAGTACCTTGAAAATTTCACACCCTCCCGGAAGAGGGATACGGGTGCCTGCAGATAGTGCTGCATGATGCGTGCCTGCAGGCTTTAAGATTGCATAGCAACGCCGAAGACGCGGCTTGGGAAGGCGCAGGAACTGGCTTCCAGGGAGAATTAACTTTTTTGATTTGAATTATCATGAATACGAAATTTACAACCTGGCAGAAAAAACGTATAATAATGACACGAGGATGTCTTAGTTATACGTTTTTCCTGCTGTTCTTTGAAAGGAGGATAAATGACAGCAGAAACCAACTACTCAAAAACATCTGCTTTATCATCCGGTGGATCTGATACTTACTCGGTAAGTGATATAGCCATCATTCTTGGAATAAGTAAAAAATCAGCTTATAAATTATGCGAACAGAATTTCTTTATTTCCAAACGGATAGGCAGAATTATACGGGTAAATAAAAAATCCTTTGAGGACTGGCTGAACGGCAGACCTGAATAAAGGAGAAAAACGTATGGCTACAATCATTAAGCGTAAAAAGAATTATTCTGTCGTTTATTATTACGATACGCCGCAAGGCGAAAAGAAACAGAAGTGGGAAACCTTTACAAGTTACAAAGACGCAAATAAAAGGAAAGTAGAAATAGAAAATCAGCAGGAGAATGGAACATTTATTGCTCCTACTTCACAAACAGTAGAAGATTTTCTATATGATTTCGTAACTTTGTACGGTGAAAAGAAATGGGGACTTACTACCTACGACAGTAATTTAGGATTAATCAGCAACTACATCAATCCGATTATAGGATCGACACCAATTCAGAAGGTAAACCGTAAATTTGTTGATTCTTACTACAAAACACTGACAAAAACAAAACCTGTGATTGTCAGGAACCGTAAGCCCAAAAGCGAATTTCTTCCACCGGCAACGATTGAAAAAATCTTCAAACTTCTTTCTACTGCATTTAAACAGGCTGTCAAATGGGAGCTTGTCGGGAAAAATCCTTTTCAGCTTTCCGATGCACTTCCCCGAACCAAATACAAAAAACGTGATATATGGACGGCAGAAAGCATCAGTAAAGCGCTTAACAGCTGTAAAGATGGTAAATTGTATGTAGCAATAAATCTTGCTTTTGCCTGCTCTATGAGAGAAGGAGAGATCCTTGGACTTACCTGGGACCTTGTAAATATCTCCGATGAGGCAATCGCAGAAGATAATGCGTACATTGATATTAAAAAAGAGCTGCTCAGAGTTTCTAAACGGGCTCTGGAAACCTTGGATCAGAAAGATGTCTATTATATCTTTCCGCCATTGATGCCGAATACATCAACCAGGGTTGTTCTGAAAAAGCCAAAAAACGATACCAGTATCCGGCGTGTGTGGATACCGAAAACACTGGCTTACATTCTTCGTGATTGGAAAAAGGCACAGGATGAGCTTAAAGAATTTCTCGGTGACGAATATCAGGACTTCAATCTTGTTGTCGCTCTTGCGAATGGTCGCCCATGTGAAGGAAGGGTATTGCTGAAGGCTTTTGAAGAACTTCGTGAGGAAGCCGGATTGCCTAACGTAGTGTTCCATTCACTCAGACATTCCAGTACAACATATAAACTCAAGCTGAACCATGGCGATATTAAAGCTACTCAGGGAGATACTGGACACGCTCAGGCAGACATGGTTACGGAGGTTTATTCTCATATACTTGATGAGGATAGAAAAATTAATGCTCAAAAATTCGATGCAGCGTTCTACGCTAATCCGGATCTGAGCAAATATAATCCGCCTCTTCCAAACGAGAAGCCTGAAAAAGCGGAAATAGACATCAACAACTTAATCGAGCAGCTGAAAAAATCGCCTGAGCTGGCTAATACACTGGCACAGCTTTTGGCTCAATAACTTATTAGCACAGAATTTGCTAATTTTCTTATTAGCAAACACATTGATTTTATTAGCAGAAGGTGGTAAAGCAGTTCAAGTCCAATTAGCAGGAATTTATATTTATACATTTAATATTCACGCATGAATTTCTAAAAGAGAAAACGCCACAAATCCTTGGATTCATGGCGTTTATACGTTCCTGACTGGAGTCGAACCAGCGGCCTATTGCTTAGGAGGCAATCGCTCTATCCTACTGAGCTACAGGAACTTATCTATATTATAACGGTTTTATGCAACCGCTACAACCAAATTATTCAGTTTTGGACTTGAACGGGCTGCCACTTAGGAGGCGGACGCTCTATCCTGCTGAGCTACAGAAACTTATTAAAATGTCGTGTCCGGCATTTGTCGGACACAACATTTAATATACCATATTTTTTTGTATTTCACAACACTTTTCTAAAAATTAATATAACCCTGAAGCCAGATCGTCCCGCGGAATCTGCGTCCGATCTCAGGTTCTCCCATGACCGAATCCGCAGGAACACAGATGTCAAACTGAAGTTCATTCACATTCAGCTTCATCTGGTAAACTGACACACCTGTAATGGAGTTTTTCCTCAACCTTACTGCAAGTATCTCTCCCATGATCGAATACATGTCGCACTCTGCTCCATAGGGCATAAAATAGGTATCGACAATAGAAAATACATCTTCTGTCATAAGCCTGCGGGTTACTTTGGAATAAGTGTCGATATCATCCAGGGTCAGCGTCTCAATAGCTGTCTGATCTCCGTTTCTTGCGGCATTTATCAGCATCTGCCTGCTGTCCGCTGCTGCTCTCGCACTCTTTTTCTGCTTTTCGTCCTTGATCACCGGAAGAAGGATCGTCCCTCCAAGGGACAGTCCGGAAAATGTGACTGATGTAGTCACTCCGGCTGCAAACCCTGCCTGCTTTTCCCTCATATACTCGATACCGTTCTGTATGGTAAAGATCAGGCTGATCCCGATCTTTGAGTCCTCACACATTCCCACATACTGCTCTTTTTCAATCTTTCTCTCAATGGAAATATCAGCATATGTTGTAATGCCGCTGCCCTCGTAATAAGGAAAATAGTATGCAGGATCAAAGTTTTCTTCTTCATCCATCTCACCGCATACCGTGATTCCCATACACTGTCCGTATTCCTTCTGGAACTCGCAGAAATCTTCCCCGGGCCTGTATGAGACAATGGTCTGGTGTGTGAACTCTTTTTCCACATCTTTCAGGATCTTTTTCAGATCCTTTCGCGTATGGATGTTATTAAATCCGATAGCTTTTAAATATTGATGCATTTTAATTCTGTCATTCTCCGCTTATTTATTCGGTATGATCACTGTCTTTCCGCCCATGTACGGCTGAAGCTTCTCCGGAATCTTCACAGATCCGTCAGCCTGAAGATTATTCTCCAGGAATGCGATGAGCATTCTCGGCGGTGCAACCACTGTATTATTCAGTGTGTGCGCAAAGTAGTTTCCTTTTTCGCCCTTTACTCTGATTCCAAGACGTCTTGCCTGGGCATCTCCAAGATTGGAACAGCTTCCAACTTCAAAGTATTTCTTCTGTCTGGGGGACCATGCTTCCACATCAACTGATTTTACTTTCAGGTCAGCAAGGTCGCCGGAGCAGCACTCCAGAGTACGCACCGGGATATCCATGGAGCGGAACAGATCGACCGTATTTTTCCACAGTTTGTCATACCATTCCATGCTGTCTTCCGGTTTGCAGACAACAATCATCTCCTGCTTTTCAAACTGATGTATTCTGTAAACTCCACGCTCTTCAATTCCATGTGCCCCTTTCTCTTTTCTGAAGCACGGAGAATAGCTTGTGAGCGTCTGCGGAAGCTGATCTTCTGTGAGCTGTGTATTGATAAATTTTCCGATCATGGAATGCTCGCTTGTGCCGATCAGATACAGATCTTCTCCCTCGATCTTATACATCATCGCATCCATCTCAGCAAAACTCATCACGCCCGTAACAACATTGCTGCGGATCATAAACGGCGGAATACAGTATGTGAATCCTCTGTCGATCATAAAATCTCTTGCATAAGCAAGCACAGCGGAGTGAAGTCTGGCGATATCTCCCATCAGATAGTAGAATCCGTTTCCCGCTACTCTCCTTGCGCTGTCGAGATCTATTCCATTAAAGGATTCCATGATCTCTGTGTGGTACGGAATCTCAAAATCCGGGACTACAGGCTCCCCGAAACGTTCCAGTTCTACATTTTCCGTATCATTTTTTCCGATCGGAACAGAAGGATCTATGATATTCGGTATCGTCATCATGATCTTTCTGATCTTCTCTTCCACTTCTTTTTCTTCTTCTGAAAGAGAATCGATTCTTCCTGCATGTTCCGAAACCTGTTTTTTCAGCGCCTCCGCTTCATCAAACTTCTTCTGAGCCATCATTGCTCCAATCTGTTTTGATGCCTTGTTTTTATCTGCGCGAAGCGCTTCTACCTCCTGTTTTATTTCTCTGTTTCTTTTATCCAGTTCGATCACTTCATCTACAAGGGGAAGTTTTTCATCCTGAAACTTATTCTTAATATTCTGTTTCACGATCTCCGGATTGTTTCTCACAAATTTAATATCTAACATTGGTTTTTCCTCTCATTCTCTCTTTATTTTTCTATATCTTTTATATCGTATTCTTCCTGATAGATTGCTTTTTCAAGGCACTGCCTTTCCTCTTCAGCAAGTTCGATATAACTTTCACCTTTTACGATTTCTTTGATATAAGTATAACAGCCTTCTCTGCTGTGCATTGCGTTAAAGATCCATCCATTATTATTTTCATCCAGCATAGCGAGGGCAAAACTCAGATTTCCGCCCATCTCATGGAATGCGTCATATTTTACGATTCCAACCTTCTGATAATGGCCTTCCATCTTCTTATATATCTTATTTATCTCTTCTCTGTTGTCTTCTGCAAGTTTTGCAATCTTCTCCATTCTGTCGAATCTTTTAAATATACTTTTCTCAAGGCTTTTTCCGTTTCTTCCTTTCATAAAAGTATTGTAACTTTTCTGAAGTTTATTATATTTATTATAAAGTAAAATGAGCAATACGATCAAAACTATCTGCAATATAAACAGTATTATAACCATAAGCAGATAGAACGGATTTATTCCCAAACTGCTCAATATGCTATTCATCCACTACATCTCCTTATTATCAATCTCTCCTCGTCCCATTATTTTCTTCTGTTTTTACCTATGATCTGATCGTCATGATCAGGTCATAAATCCTCTCCAGTTCTTCTTCTGAATAGTATTCTATCTCTATTTTGCCTTTTCCATTCGCTTTTGCATTCACGCTTACCTTTGTTCCAATGATATTTTTCATCTGTTCTTCTATGTTCTGGTAAACAAACGTATGTTCTAACTTTTGTTTTTTTACTTCTTTTTTAGGATTTTTCAACGCTTTTACAAGCTTTTCCGTCTCTCTTACACTAAGTTTTTCATCAAATATCTTATTTGCAAGCATATATTGCTGTTCTTCATCATCAATAGCAAGCAGTGCTCTTGCGTGCCCCGTACTGATCATATCATCTATGATCATCTGCTGTACTCTGTCACTTAATTTCAAAAGACGCATTGAATTTGTCACTGCAGTTCTGCTCTTTGACACGCGCTCTGCAACCTCATCCTGTTTCAGATCAAACTCTTCAAGAAGGCGCTTATATGCCATTGCTTCTTCAATGGGATTCAGATTTTCTCTCTGTATATTCTCGATCAGAGAAATCTCCACTATTTCCTGATCCGTATAT
This sequence comes from Candidatus Mediterraneibacter excrementigallinarum, assembly GCA_019120075.1. GTDB lineage: Bacteria > Bacillota > Clostridia > Lachnospirales > Lachnospiraceae > Mediterraneibacter > Mediterraneibacter excrementigallinarum. The sequence goes on along the minus strand of DWVT01000154.1, from coordinate 5,478 downwards.
TCCTTCACTATAACAGGTACTTCTTTCACTCCGGCCAGTTTTGCTGCTCTCCATCGTCTCTCCCCTGCTATTATTTCATAATAGTCTTTCTTTTTCTGAACGATCAACGGCTGAAGAATTCCAAACTGTTTGATTGAATCCGCAAGCTCCATGAGAGAATCCTCATCGAATTCTCTTCTTGGCTGATCACGATTTGGTTCAACCTGATTGATCTTTATCATCATTTCTCCATTTTTTGTCTCTTTTTCATCTGTTTTTGGCGCAATTTCATCAGATTTAACAGGTTTTTTTAACGTTTTTTCACTTTTATTTGGTATCAGACTGTCAAGTCCTTTTCCCAGCCCGTTTCTTTTCACTGCCATATCTACTCTTCTCCTTTATGAATAACTTCTTCTGCCAGTAACATATAACTCTCAGCGCCTGTTGATTTCGGATCATAAAGAGTGATCGGCATGCCGTAGCTGGGCGCTTCTGCTAATCTGATATTTCTCGGAATGATTGTTTTGTATATTGTCTGATCCAGATTATCTTTTACATTTTCTACTACCTGAAGTGACAGATTTGTTCTTGCATCATACATTGTAAATACAACTCCCTCTATTTCCAATCCGGAGTTAAGTCTTTCCTGTACCAGCTCTATTGTATGTATAAGCTGGCTTAACCCTTCAAGCGCATAATATTCACACTGTATTGGCACGAGAACCGAATCTGCTGTTGTCATTGCATTGATCGTAAGCATACTCAATGCTGGCGGGCAGTCTATTATTACAAAATCGTATCGATCTCGTATCTTATCAACTTCTTCTTTAAGAAGATATTCTTTGTTATCTATTCCAATCAATTCTATTTCCGCCGCAGACAGATTGATATTCGAAGGAAGTACATCCAGGTTTTCAATAACGTCTTTACACAGGCACTCTTCTATCCCTGCGTTTCCAATAATCAGGTCATATACGGTTTTTTCAACGCCATCTTTATCAACACCAAGTCCGCTTGTCATATTTCCCTGTGGATCCATATCAAGCGCAAGCACTTTTTGTCCCATACTTGCAAGGGATGCCGAAAGATTTATTGCTGTTGTTGTTTTCCCGACGCCGCCTTTCTGATTGGCTATTGCTATAATTCGCCCCATTGTTGTACTCCTTTCTTTAAGACACCTTTTTATTATATCACCTTTCTCTTTATTAATCTATAAAATGTTTCACGTGAAACATTATTTTATTATTTATTCACAAAATATCTCTGTAAAAATTCTTTATTTTGTTTCGGCGAGCAACGAGCCATGCGGACATGCCGGTATATCTGTTTAGCGACTGCCGCGAAGGTTAAATGTTCTGCTACTCACATCCGGGTATTTGATTTATCAGATGTTTCACGTGAAACATCCGAACTATATGTCGCAACTCTTTTCGTTATCATTTCATATTTTCTTTTTCAAATGTTTCACGTGAAACATTTATAATAAGAAGTAAGAAGACATCAATAAGCAGAAGTAATCTTCGTCAAATATAATTTAAGGGTTTATTTGAGTATTCTGATGTAGTATAATATAAGAAGAGTTTTTAAGGCAGGTGATTGACGTGAATTTAAAAAAGAAACTTACATTTATGGCTGTATTCACAGCATCGGCAATTGGAACAATGCACGTAGTCAACAGAATATTTTCTCATATTGCTTTAGAAAATAATTTATTCGACGAAGACTCATTTGAGTACTATGACTGGAGATTTGGAAGAATAGCCTATAAAAAAATCGGACAAGGTGCGCCTGTTCTCCTCATACATGATCTCAATGTCTGTTCATCATCCTATGAATGGTATAAGACGGCAGAAAAGCTCTCCGAGACAAATACCGTATATATGATCGATCTTCTGGGGTGTGGTCTGTCCGACCGACCGCTGCTCACATATACCAACTTTTTATATGTACAGCTTCTGACCGATTTCATAAAGCATATTATCGGACAGAAAACCGATGTGATTGTATCCGGTCACTCTTCATCATTTGTTCTTATGGCCTGTGCAAATGATGAAAGCATTATAAACCGTGTGATCATGATAAATCCGGAAGATATTATTAATCTTTCAAAAATTCCTACTAAAAAATCAAATATGATCAAAAATCTGATTCTTACTCCTATTTTGGGTACATTTATATATAACATGAGAATCAATAAGAAAACGATCCGCGAAACACTCGTAAAGGCATGCTGTTCCCGTGACAATGTAAGAGAAAAAGATGTTCTTATCTCATTTGAATCAACACAGAGAGAGAAAGCTCACTCTAAATATCTTTATGCATGCCAGTGCACAGGTTATACGAATGTAAATATACTGAACTGTCTCAAAAAACTTAATAACAGCATATTCATCATAACCGGCACCAAAAATCCTGAAAACACTCTGGCAGCCGCGCAATATCAAAATCACCTGCCCTCTATTGAAATTATAGGGATTGATCAGACGAAACAGCTGCCACATATTGAAAACCCCGACGAATTCATTAATCAGGTAAATATATTTCTTTCAGATGAAGAATAAAAAAGGAGGCTTGCAGATATCTCTTTCATAGCTGCAAGCTTCCTTTTTTAATGTGCTTTTCTTCTTTGCAAGTCTTACTCAAAACTATTATTGGACAGATTTATTGAATAGGTTCCTTTGCGGGAAGTCCTGCTTTACGAGGATATTTTGAAGGAGTTTTATTCACTTTATCTATCTTGATAAGTGATCTCCCCATATCTGTTCCCGGAAGTTTGAACTTCTTTGTCTCCGAAATTTTTCCTCCCAGAACCTTTACTGCTCTTTCCGCCTGTTGTATCTCATTTTCTGAAAATTCACCTTTATACGATACAAAAGAGCCACTTATCCACAAAAATGGAAGAGAATATTCACACAATGTGGATAAGTTGGCAACTGCTCTGGAAACGCAGAGGTCAAACTGCTCTCTGTAAGACTTATTTTTTGCGATATCTTCTGCCCTTCCATGGATAGCCGTAATCTTTTTTAACCCCAGTTCTCCTATAACTTCATTTAAAAATTTTACTCTCTTGTTCAGAGAATCCAGAAGGACGATCTCCAGCTCCGGGAAAGCAATCTTAAGCGGGATTCCCGGAAAACCTGCCCCTGTACCGACATCAATCACTTTTTTCACTGAATTCATGTCTATGATCTTTACAACAGTAAGACTGTCGATAAAGTGTTTCAGATTCACTTCATCATAATCTGTGATTCCCGTCAGGTTCATTACTTTATTCCACTCTACAAGAAGTTCGTAGTACCGGTCAAACTGTTTTCTCTGATCAGAACTTAAAGTTATCCCCAATTCCTCTAATCCATTTTCAAATTTATCAACCATATAAAATTCCTCTGTAATAATAAATGTTAATATCTCACCTGGCTCCCAGATAAACAAGCAGAACGGAAACATCTGCCGGCGAAACTCCTGATATCCTGGACGCCTGTCCGATCGACGCAGGACGTATCTGATTCAGTTTCTGCTTTGCTTCTATCCTCAGACTCTGTATCTCATCATAATTGATATCGTCCGGTATTTTCTTGTTTTCCAGCTTTTTAAACTGCTCTACCTGGCGCATCTGTCTTTTAATATACCCCTCATATTTGATATTAATATTAACTTGTTCTTTCACATCTATTGGTATATCAGGTCTGTCTATGTCTATTGGCTCCAGTTTCTCATAAGATAATTCAGGCCTTCTGATCAACTCTGCAAGCGTTGTTCCTGAAGTCAGAGGTGTACTCCCGAATGCCTTCAAAAGCTCCTGTACCTGTTCTGACGTACCTACATTCGTATGGGAGACTCTCTTTATCTCCTCTTCTATCATCTCTTCTTTCCTGAGAAGTTTCTGATATCTCTCTTCATCGATGAGCCCGACCTCATATCCTGTCTTTGTAAGACGAAGATCCGCGTTATCCTGTCTCAGAAGCAGACGATATTCAGCTCTGGATGTCATCATACGGTAAGGCTCATGGCTTTCCTTTGTCACAAGGTCATCGATCAGAACCCCGATATATCCCTGGGAGCGATCCAGGACGATTCCTTCTTTTCCCTGCAGCTTTCTCGCTGCGTTTATCCCTGCCATCAGTCCCTGTGCCGCCGCTTCCTCGTACCCTGAACTTCCATTGAACTGTCCCCCGCTGAAGAGTCCTTCCACGTTCTTAAATTCCAGTGTACTTTTAAGCTGCCGCGCATCGATACAGTCATACTCGATCGCATAGGCATTTCTCACGATCTTCGCGTGTTCCAGACCGGGTACGCTTCTGTACATTGCATACTGTACATCTTCCGGAAGAGAACTTGACATTCCTCCCACATACATTTCCGTCGTATGCAGCCCTTCCGGCTCAATAAATACCTGATGTCTGTCTTTATCCGGGAATTTCACAACCTTATCCTCGATCGAAGGGCAGTATCTCGGACCGGTTCCCTCTATCGCTCCGGAAAACAGCGGCGAACGGTCAAGATTTTTCCTTATGATCTCATGTGTATTTTCATTTGTGTAGGTAAGCCAGCAGGAAACCTGATCGATCTGAACCGATTCCGGATCCGTTGTAAATGAGAACGGAACTACTCTGTCGTCCCCTTTCTGCTCCTCCATCTTGCTGAAATCAATGGAATTTCTGTCAATCCTTGCCGGTGTTCCTGTCTTAAACCTGTACATTTTTATCCCCAGAGACTTCAGGCTGTCTGTCAGATAGTTTGCGCTCTGGAGACCATTCGGACCGGTGTATGTGCTCACGTCACCGTAGATGCACCTTGCTTTCAGATATGTCCCCGTGCAAAGGATCACCGCCCTGCACCGGTACTCTGCTCCGGAATAGGTCCTGACCCCTGTCACTTTTCCATCCTCCGCAAGGATATCCGTCACCTCCATCTGACGGATATCAAGATTTTCCTGGTTCTCAAGGACCTGCCTCATTGCCCTGCTGTAGTCCGCCTTATCCGCCTGTGCCCGAAGAGAATGCACCGCAGGTCCCTTGGAACTGTTCAGCATCTTTGACTGGATAAACGTCCTGTCGATCACTTTCCCCATCTCTCCGCCAAGAGCGTCTACCTCTCTTACAAGATGTCCTTTTGAACTCCCTCCGATGTTCGGATTACATGGCATCAGGGCAATACTGTCCACACTGACCGTAAAGACCACTGTGCGAAACCCCAGCCGGGCCGCTGCAAGAGCGGCTTCACATCCGGCGTGTCCGGCTCCCACCACGGCGATATCATATTCGTCTTTATTTTCCCATACAGAATTTGCTGAATATTTCATTTATCAAATCTTCTCCTACCGCTTCTCCCGTAATGCTTCCAAGTGACTCGTATGCATCCATCAAATCTATAGAATAAAAATCCTCAGGCATTCCGTCTTCTATACTCATGATGACTTTTTTCATACTCTCAAGCGCTTGTGAGAGAGCATTTTTTTGTCTTATATTTGTTATATATATCTGATCGTTAAAAGAAATT
>DWVT01000153.1 GCA_019120075.1 Candidatus Mediterraneibacter excrementigallinarum | reverse complement strand
TGCTTCCCACAGGACTTCTCATCAATGCATGTCTGCTGGCAGTCCGGGATTCCATTTCCCCAGTGATCCATATGGTCCTTCAGATTTTTGCTATCATTCTGATGGTTGCAGGACTGGTCCTGACAGTGAAGCAGAGGGAGTGAACAGGGAAAGGAACCGGGCGGAGACGAAAGCGTTATCATTCATCTTTGACTCAAGACAGTCATCGAAAAGCGCCAGGTCGATCTCTCCGGTTTTCTCCGATTTTATCGCAGCGTAGTCCGGGTAACCCGCCTCCACTGCCTCACGGGTGATGTGATAAGAGCTTCCGCTGAAATTCCAGTTGATATATTCGACATTGTCTATGAGCAGAAAAATGCAGACAGAGTTATAGACCAGTGCTTTTTCGATGTAAAGGTCATCATTGGAATACCAGTCCGTTGTGTGATAGTCCACGGTAAGTTCCATACCGTCGGGATCGATTTCAAAGACAAATCCAGATTCTGACAGCGGCAGAGCGTTCAGGAGATTTCCGTCATTGCTGTTGTCTCCGATATACGGACTGCGATAATTCAGGAGATTCCGGATCCCGCTTTTCTCCCGGTCAAAAGGGGATACCGGCACGGTTTCTTCCGAATATTCGTTTTTTGTGTCTATGATATAATATTCGTTTACCGTATTTGTGTTGATCCGATACACCTGGTAGAAGGGGCAGGAGTATCGGATCATCTTTGTATTGCGGGAGAAGATGGTCTCTGTCATATAATGGTACACCGGAGGACGCCTGTATGTTACGACGTTGATGTAGTCAATGATACAGAGAATGTTCAAAAACAGGATAAAAAGCAGTAACGATGCACAGAACTTTTTCCACATCGCTTTCAAAGGCAGTTCGCGAAAGATTCCGAAAACAATCAGGAGCAGCCCTGCAACGGAAACAATAATCCCGTAATGGATCTCTGGATCCAGGGAGAGAAAGGCAGAGCAGCAGAACAGGCCCCCTGCAATGATGAGCAATGCGGAGATGATTCTTCGCTCACCGGTAATTCTTCGGAGAGCGTATTCGATCGTATTTGAGATGCTTTCCTCAGAACTGTTGACTGCATGTTCAGCGTCAATCTTCTCCCCGCTGAGCAGTTCGTTCAAGGTGATATCCAGTTCCGTGCAGAGCGGCTTCAGTAAAGAAAGATCCGGCATATATTTTCCGGTTTCCCAGCGGGAGACTGTTTTGTTGGTGACGCCCAGCTTTTCGGCGAGCTGCTGCTGGGTGTATCCTTTTGCCTTCCGGCAGGACGCGATAAAAGCGCCGATTTTTTTCGTATCCATATATCTTACTCCTTTTCAGGGAAAGAAAATCCCTATGTTCTTGCAGAGAAGTGTATCAGAAATGCCGGAAAAATTACACCCCACAAACAGCGAATCGGCAAAATAAGGAACCTGTGCTATAATTTAGAGGTGCCCGACAAAATGGAAAAGTCCGGGTTCCACACTGTAAAGAGCGAATTCGTTGATGCCCCGGTGATCGAGGAACTCCCGATTTCTCTGGAGTGCAGAGTAGAGGAGATCAATCAGTATGATAAGACGCTTCGGATCGTGGCGGAGATCGTCAATGTGAGTGTGGACGAAGAGGTTCTGGACGGAGAAGGGAAGATCGATCCGGAGAAACTCAAGGCTATCTCCTATGATCCGGCAAACCGGGCCTATCTGAGAGTGGGAGAAAAAGTGGGGACAGCCTTCTCCGACGGAAAAAAGCTGAACTAAGGAGCAGAGAGTATGAAAATCGCGGTTTTATCAGACACTCACGGGCTTCTGAGACCGGAGGCGGCGAGGGTCATCTCGGAATGCGACGCAGTCATTCACGGCGGCGATATCAATTCGCAGAAGATCATTGATGAGATGAAAGCGGCGGCAAAAGAAAATGCGCCGATCTATATCGTGCGGGGGAATAATGACAAAGAATGGGCTGAACATCTGCCCCATCATCTGGGGTTTACGCTGGCAGGCATGAATTTTTATGTGGTACACAATAAAAAGGAACTGCCGGCAGATCTTGGGGACCGTCAGATCATTATTTTCGGGCATTCACACAGGTATTTTGAAGAGAAAAAGGACGGCAGGCTCTGGCTGAATCCGGGGAGCTGCGGGAAGAGACGGTTTGATCAGGACATCACTCTGGCGATACTCCGGATTGACGGAGATGCCTGCAGCGTAGAACGGATCGATATTGAGCATGAGGCGCCCCGGAGAAAAGTTTCGGCCCGGGACGGAGATCTGTTCCCCGCGATCCGCGGGATCCTGAAGCGGATGGAAAAAGGTCAGCAGGTGGAGCAGATCGCGGCGGATATGAAACTGGATCAGGAGTTTGTGGAGCAGATATGCAGAATCAAGGTTACCCATCCCGGGGTGACAGCCCGCGGGATCCTGGACAAAGTAGAAGTGAACAGGACCGGGCGCTGAAAAGCGACCGGTCCTGTTCTATGCTAAAGGCATCAAAAAGGTATTTTTCACGTCCAAAGGTCATGATCTCCTGCGCAGGCTCAGTCTGCATGAGCTTTTGAGGTTTGTGTCATCATATTACAGATGATTTCCTGGACAGCCTCTGCGCCGATCTCGGTATCCAGCGTGATATCATAATTCCCTGAGTGCCCCCAGATTCGTTTGGTATAGTAATGATAGTTGTCTGAACGTCTCCGGTCCATCTTTCGGATCTTCTGGCGGGCGTCTTCTTCGGACAGGTTTTCGGTTTTCATGATCCGTTTTACACGGTAATCTTCCGGCGCGTGGAGATAGACTTTCAGACAGTTTTCCCGGTTACGGAGAAAATAATCCGCGCAGCGTCCAAGAATGACGCAGTTTCCTTTATCCGCCAGCTCGCGGATCACCTTTCCTTCTGATTCAAAAATGGCGTCCCTGGGCGCTTCCTGGGTATCTGAATAGATATACATCTGGCTTACCAGGTCATAGAGAAGACTGTTGGTCATATTTTCTTCCCGGTCTTTGATGAACTGGGGAGTATATCCGGTGGAACCCGCCGTCATCTGGATGATTTCGTCGTCATAGAAAGCAAAACCGAGCTTTTCGGCAAGTGCCTTCCCGATATCATGTCCGCCGCTTCCGTACTGGCGCCCGATGACAATGACAGTGGCCTGTCCGGAATCCGAGCTTTTGTCAAGGCTCTGTGCGGTCTGGTTCTGTACGCTTTCAGAGGCGCCGAAGAGCAGAGACGGCAGGAAGGAAAGCCAGCGTCCGAAGAGACGGGCAATGAATCCTACCAGCAGCGCCGCGATGATCGTTCCCTCTCTGACTCCGTCAAGACGATGGGCAAAGATCAGGGAAAGGACAGCGGCAATGACGGTCAGCGACACGTCAAAGGCAACTTTCGTCGAACCGAACTCTGTCTTCCATGTAGAGGAGACGGCGCGGACAAAAGATTCACCCGGAAGCATGGCTACATTTGCAAGAACTTCCGTGTACACGCCGAATCCCAGGATCAGACATCCGATCAGGAGATAGACTACAGAGGAGATATAACTCTGCGGATCAACGAAAAAGAGCAGCACCATGGTCAGATCGATGAAATATCCGAACAGGATGGAAATAGGGATCTGGAGCAGGTGCTCCGCTTTAAAATTCCTGCGCAGGATGATGAGCTGGATCAGGATCAGCAGAAGGCTGAAGGCGATCGTGAACTGCCCCAGCGTAAACGGAAAATTCAGGCTGAGCACATAGGGGATCGATGAGATCGGGGACGTCCCCAGATTCGCCTTTGTGATCAGGCTGACTCCCAGCGAGTTGATAAAAAGTCCAATGAGAAATATAATGTAGCGTTTCAGTTTTTCCATATTTTATCAGTCCTCCCTCGTAATAACAGACGGAGCGCAAAGCGGACCGTCCGTTGGAATTGTTGTGAAAATAAATTTTTACATATACCTGACAAATGCGTCAGGATAAAGTGTTTTCGTAGATCCGGAGAAACACATTCATAAAGGCTTCCCGTTCCGATCCGGAAATTCCGCGGAAGGCCTTCTCTTCCATTTCCGAAAAGGTTTCCGTTACCAGCGCAAGCTGTTTCTTCCCTTTCTCTGTCAGAAAAACATAGAGACTGCGGCGGTTTCCCTTCAGCATCCGGCGTTCTACAAGACCAGAATCCTCCATGCGGTTCAGGAGAGTGGTGAGAGTACCCGGCTCAATGTGGCATCCCCGTGCGATGTCTTTCTGCCCGGCCCCGTCGTGATCCTTCAGGTAGTCCAGAACTTTCGGCTGTCCTATGGTCAGGCCGGAGTCTTTGAGCCTGTTCAGAAGTTCTTTCTGGAACATGGAATGTTCCGACATGATCAGATAGTGAAATGTTGGGGACATGATATCGCTCCTTTCGGATATGCGGCAGCTGTGCGGTTGTGCACACTTTGCTCAGTTTACAGGATTTTCGGATCAAATAAGAAAGTTTGAATTGAAATAATTTGAATTCAAACAAAAGATATTATAGTGTTCAGATCGTGGATTGTCAAGAGACGGATGAACTGTGACTCATATTCTTAAATTTTGTGAAATTCAATGACAGGGGAAAACATATCTGGCATAATTGGAGCAGGAGGATGAGGTTCCCGGCAATGATCAAAATATACGGAAAGAAGGTGGAATTTTTGGATATGAAAAGACTGGATCCGATTGTGGAAATGTTGAAAAAAGGAGAGGGAAAGCCTGCGCCTCATTTTGAAGTGCGGATAATGAAGGAAACGGAGTACCCGGTTCTGAAAGACTTTCTTTATGAAGCAATCTTTGTCCCTGAAGGGGAAGAAGCGCCGGAACGGTCGGTCCTTGAGCAGCCGGAATTACAGGTTTATATTTCTGACTTTGGAGAAAATGAAAGCGACTGTGCCGTGTCAGCGACAGTGGATGGAAAGATCATTGGCACCGCATGGGCAAGGATTATGAACGACTATGGACATATAGACGATGAGACACCCTCCCTTGCCATTGCTGTGTATAAGAACTACCGGGGAAAAGGGATCGGAAAGGAGCTGCTTTCGTTTCTTTTGTCCTGTATGAAGGAGAAGGGATATAAACAGGTCTCTCTGTCGGTACAGAAACAAAATCCAGCCGTAAGATTATACAAGAAGACAGGATTTATAACAGTGAAGGAAACGGATGAAGAGTATATCATGGTGCGAACCATATAAAAGATTATGGCGGGAAAAGGCGGGAACAGTGCCTGTCACTGATCCCGTCCTTTCCAGGCATGTGCATTTCGTGGACAGCAGAAGAAACACGGATCAGATCCCGTATTCTTTATAAAGCGCCTCCCGGTATTCCGGATCTGCTGCGATTTTCAGAATGAGATCATCTTTCTTTTCTTTATTCAGTATCATGATCAGTCTGCTGTAACGTTCCTGACCGATACGTTCGCCTTCTTCCCGTCCTTTCTCTATTGCATCATCCCATATCATCTGTCCGAGTTTTGTCATCGCGATCGCCTCCTTTATTGATTCCAGATCGTTGTTATTCAGAAATTTTACTGCGAACACATACAGAATTGCTTCCATCTTCTGGATATCTGCTTTGGGAAAATCTGTCTCTGCGTTTTTCAATATCTGTATGCATTTCAGGATACGTTCCGTCTGCCCACTGTCTCCACTCATGAGCGGAGAGAACAGCAGGGGGATAATATCTTCTCTGTTCAACTCTCGGTGCGGATCTGAGGTTATTTTTTCAAGGAGCTTATCAGCATCGTCATCTTTCAGACGCACTCACGGAACCGTTTGAGATCTTCTTTGGAAATGGAATCACTTTCAAACTCAAAATGATAATACATTCCGTTTTCCATTTCATAGAGAAAATCCTCGTACATATGCCTGGTTTCCAAATTGACAATTTCTGTGGGAGCCGCCCGGAGCGCTTTTTCACGGATCCCCAGCCAGTGGATGAGTTCGTCTCCGAAATAAGCAGCGGCAGATTTGAGCGCCAGGTCCTCGCAATGAGCGGGACCGCTTTGTCTTTTGTTGTCGTCCTGCAAGATGACCTCCGTTTCCAGCGGCACAGGAACTGTCTCCATATCTTTATAATAGCATATCAGCCAGCAGTCTGCTTTTTATTTCTGTATTTTTTTGAACTGTTACAATGTTTACGGTACTAAAATTTGAAAGTTCCTTTTAATGTGCTCATTGGATATCTGTCCGAACCGGACGTGGATAGTCAGATGAGTAAGCTTCGGATGAAGAACGTCCGAAATATGAAATGAAAATGGAATAAAGAGATATGGCGGCAGCACTGTGTAAAACTGCTGGCTTTGGAAATTATGATAGCATGGAGAAAAAAAGAGGGCAAGCAACTTTTTGATGCATGATCTCATTGAAGGAAATGAACCGCGTTGATATAATGAGGATGAGCGCTGCAGATATAAAGGAGAGGATGAATGAGACGAACGATTTTATATATTGCGATGAGTCTGGACGGATATATTGCAGATAAGTTTGGACAGGTGGATTGGCTGGGAGGGCAGGATCCTGCGGATGAGAATGAGGGGACTTATCCGGAATTTGTACAAATGGTCGATACGGTCATCATGGGGTGGAAGACCTATCATCAGGTAGCGACTGAACTTTCTCCGAATGAATGGGTCTACAGCAATCTTACAACATATGTGATCACACACCATGAGAAGGAGCCGGACGAGAAGATAAGATTTGTTCAGGACTCTCCTGCAAGCCTGATCCGGAATCTGAAAAGCAGTGAAGGCAGAGATATCTGGATCTGCGGAGGAGCAGAGATCGTGTGCCAGCTCATGCGGGATGATCTGATCGACAGGTTCTATATCTCGGTCATTCCGGTCATACTGGGAGACGGGATCCGGCTCTTCGAAAAAACGGAGAAAAGACTGGAATTGAAACTGTTGGAAATCAGAAGCTGGAATGGGATAACGGAATTGCGCTATGAGAGGCAAACGGGTATATAAGAAATACCGGGAGAATTCGGAAAGTGCACTTTGTGAAAAACAGATTATAAAATGAACATAACGGAGGTATAAAATGGATTTTAGTAAATTTGCATGGACAAGGGAACCGGAAAGCTGGAAGGTAAATAAAGACGACACAGTGGAGATTGTTACAAAACCACACACAGATCTGTGGCAGAGGACATATTATCATTTCAGGAATGACAACGCTCCTGTGTTCCAGATGGAGACAGAGGAGAAATATTTCAGTTTTATCGTCAGGACAGATTTTCAGGAAAGCCACCACAGATTCGATCAGTGCGGGATCGTTATGTATCTGGACAGCGAGAACTGGCTGAAGGGCTCTGTTGAATATGAGAATGAGGAGTATCAGCATCTGGGAAGTGTAGTGACAAATGAGGGATACTCTGACTGGGCTACAACGGTGATCGATGCGTCGGTAAAATCAATATGGTACCGCTTCAGCAGAAGAGAGGATGACTACTGCATTGAATGCTCTTCGGACGGAATTCATTTTCAGCAGATGAGGATCTGCCATATGCATAAGGGCGGCGAAACGATACGATTTGGCATCTATGCCTGCTCGCCGGAGGACTCGTCCTTTAAAGCGGTGTTTTCTGATATGAAGCTGACGGAGTGCCAGTGGAAGGCGCATGACGGGCAGCAGCCGGATGAAAATTGAAAGAGTTATGGCAGGAAAATCAAGGAAAAGGAGACAGACCTATGATCATTGAAGGAAATCAGAAAGAACTTGACGCAATGAAAGAGTTTCATAAAGGAAACCGTCAGGAGGGACTGCGGCTGCAGGAGGAATTTGCTTCGGAGTTCCGGGAGGAATACAAAGATAAGGACCATTGCCCGTGCAGGAAAGCCTGCCGTTATCACGGCAACTGCAAGGAATGTGTGGCAATCCACAGGGCGCATCAGGAACATGTTCCGAATTGTATGAGACCGATGCTCAACAGGAAGATACGGATGTTATCCGAGCTGACAGAGCATTCTATCGCCAGCGAAATCGAACCTCCGAAAGAGGTGTTGAGAAAAGAGTTCCAGTAGAAAAAATAGATGCTGAGACGTATTGTAAGGAGGGCTGAATTCATGAAAAGAGTATTATTGGTATCTATGATGCATAATGTAACAGAGCTTTTCAGAGAGATCGAGCCGGACTTAAAAGGAAAAACTGTGACCTATATCCCCACGGCGGCGATCGCGGAGAAAATCGAGGGTATGGCGGAAGAAGAAACAAGGATGCTGGAAGCACTGGGGCTGATCGTTGATGAGCTGGAAGTCTCCACCGCGTCCCGTGAGAGCGTGGAGGAAAAACTGACAAAAAATGACATGATATTTGTCGGAGGCGGAAACACATTTTTCCTGCTTCAGGAACTGAAGAAATCTGGAGCGGATAAGATCATTGTTCAGGAAGTAAACAAGGGAAAACTGTATATAGGGGAGTCTGCAGGCGCTATTGCCGCGTGTCCGGACATCGGGTTTTCCGCAGAGATGGACGAGCCGGAAAAAGCGCCGGAACTTACGGACCGTACCGGACTGGGACTGGTGGATTTCTATCTGGTGCCGCATCTGGGACATCCGGAGATGGGACCCGGGGCGGAAGCAGTCATTGAAAAATATTCGTCAGAACTGGAGCTGAAGGTGATAGACGACTATCAGGCAATACTGGTCGAGGACGATAAGGTGATCAGACTGCCAAAGTGATACATAAGAACAACTCAGAAAAAAGAGAAGGTGTAAAGAATTATTTCCGGGAAAAGGTTCGAAGAAAAGACGGAGAATGAAGATCAGAAAAATAGAAACAGATAAAAAGGAATATTTTTCCCTGCTCCTTCTTGCCGATGAACAGGAAGATATGATCGACAGGTATCTGGAGCGGGGCGACATGTATGTTCTGGATGACGGCGGTGTGAGAGCGGAGTGCGTTGTGACAGATGAGGGAAACGGGATACTGGAACTCAAAAATCTGGCGGTACGTCCTGACAGTCAGGGAAAAGGGTATGGAAGACAGATGATCCGGTTTGTGGCGGATACTTACAGGAAACGTTTTCGCATTTTACAGGTGGGAACAGGAGACAGCCCGGCGACGATTCCGTTTTATGAGAAGTGTGGTTTCCGCAGATCCCATGTTGTCAGGAATTTTTTTACAGAGCACTATGACCATCCGATCTATGAGGGCGGAAAGAGACTTGTGGATATGGTGTATCTGAAAATGGAACTGGACAGGTGAAAGGGAGAAGAGCAGAAGAGGCATCTGCGAGTTTTACTGAACATATTTCGCTTTACCGACACCAGATCAGGTGCTAAGATAGAAAAGAAATAACAAAGATAAAAACGCAACGCATGTCCCTGAGGATGTGCCAGAGCCGGTAGGTAGCCCGGCCGTCTCATTTCAGATGAGGTAAGTAACCTGCCCTCCGGGTTGTCCATTCTTTGTTCATAACAAAAAGGAGGGTTTCGTTATGGACAAAGTAACAGGAAAACTAACGGTATTTTTTGAGGAGCCGTTCTGGATCGGCGTGTTTGAACACGTGGAGGGCAGAAAACTTTCTGTCTGCAAAGTCACCTTCGGCGCAGAACCGAAAGAGTATGAGATACAGGCATATATCCTGAAAAATTACTACAGGTTGAAATTTAGTCCGGCTGTTGAGGTGAGTATAAAGAAGCAGGCCTCGAATCCTAAGAAAGTCCAGCGAGAAGCAAGAAAGCAGACGTTGGTGGCGGGAATCGGCACGAAGTCACAGCAGGCAATCCAACTGCAGCGGGAAGCGATGAAAACGAAGCGCAGGGAGAAGAGCAGAGAGGAAAAAAAGGTTGAACTTCAGAGGAGGTTCGAACTGAAACAGCAGAAACGAAAGCGGAAACACAGGGGCAGATAATGCCCCTTGTTTCATATTAAAAATAATAGAATAATTGACTTCTGTGCTATCAGATACCGTATTTTTTATAAAGAGTCTCGCGATATTCCGGATCGGATGCGATTTTTATGATAAGATCATTTTTATTTTCTTGGCTGAGAATCAAAATCAGCCTGCTATAACGCTCAGATGCTCTCTGCTCTCCCACTTCTATCGCATCATCCCATATCATCTGTCCGAGTTTTGTCATAGTGATCGCCTCCTTGATTGATTCTAATTCTTCGTTATCCAGAAATTTTGATGCCAGAACATACAGGATTGCTTCCATTTTCTGGATTTCACTTTTTTGAAAAACAGCTTCCGCATTTTTAAGTATACTTATGCAACGGAGAAGCCGGTCTTTCTGCTCAGAGCGCCCGCACATGAGGGGCGCGAAGAGCAGGGGAATGATATCCATCCGGGTGATTGAATCTTCCGTTTTGCCAATGAGTTTTTCTAATACCGTGTCTGCATCATATTCCTTTAGTTGAATAAGCCTTACGCGGTAAGTGTTGATCCCTTCTGTGATGCTGTCCCGAAGTTTTTTTACTTTGGAAGAACAGATAACGTAGGTTGCCACCGGAGAGCCTTTTCTTTGATTCCAAGCCAGTGGATCAGTTCATCTCCGAAGTAAGCGGCAGCGGATTTCAGCACCAGATCTTCGGAATGGACAAACGAGTTTTTTCTTTTGTTATCCTGCAATATTACCTCCGTTTCCAGCGGCACAGGAACTGTCTCCATATCGTTATAATAGCATACACGACAGCAGCTTGCTTTTGATATTTTATAAATTATGAAATATTTCAAGGTTACAGTTCCGTTGAGCTTATTCATTGGATATCTGTCCGAAGCGGACGGCGATATTCAGATGAGAAAGTTCCGGATATCTGGTATCCGGGATATGAAATGAAAATGGAACATATCAGATATGGCGGCAGTACTATGCAGTACTGCTGTCTGTGGATAATATAAAAGCACAGGCAGCAGGCAAAGACAATGCAAATTTGTGCGTCGCGGTATTGAGGATCATTGAAGGGGAGCCGAATCGCTGATATAATGAGGATACGACAGTTATTTTCGGAGGAGAGTAACAAAATGAAGGTAAATAAATTGTATGCTGAGGATGGAAGCGTTGTGAATTATAAATACTGTGAGAACAGAGCGGCGCAGTATATCCGCAGATATTTTGACCGGAACTATGAAATTGTTCCGCCAATCGAGCCCTGGGAGTACGAACTTCATCCGGTCAGCAGAGATTCTTATATGGACTGAGAATATTCAAGATTATATGCTTCAAATATTTGGCGGAATGCATAAAGCTGTTTGCAGGAGGATATGGGTATGAAGCGAGAATTGGGAATTGTTATGAGTGTAATGAAAAATGCAGAAAAGGGTTATTAGGGAAAATCAAGCCGTATGGTTTTACAGAATTTGCAAGAAGATTTGGTGAAGAATATCTTCTGGACTGCCTTGAAAGGAATGAGCAAAAAGGGATTATTTATCATCGAGAAGGCATAAACGGCGACTATGATGAGTTTGAGGACGTGGAAAGCCTGATAAGTTATATTAGAACAGGGAACAGGCACTTTTAAGAACCTGAATTTATCGTGGAGGGAATGGTATGGAGGAACTGCTGGCCTATACGATTTTGCGCTCTGAGGAATTAATATCAGAAGACGAATACAACAAATGGCTTGATGAATTGTTCCTCAGTCATCCTGAAAACGAGGATCTGCTCTGTTTAGAATGGCAAACAGACATAAAAAAGGCCATGATCTATATGAAGACACATATTGACTACAATAATTTTAATCTTAATCTGTTCGGCAAAATTTTAATGAGTAAATTAGAGGAGATTTATACAAACTGCTCGGATATAAAATGGTTTGCAGATCGAATGTATGATCTTTGGAAAAATCTGCCGGAGAACATTCGGTATATAGAACCATTCCAGATGTTATGCTGCGCGGACGACCCTTTATCATGGGGAGAGGAAGAAGAAACAAGAAACATTTATGAGTGCATGTTGAACTACTATAAGAATTAAAACAAAGGAAGATCCAGAGAAGTTTTGAGGAAGCTGAGTTATGGGGAAACAGATAAACTATTATATGGGATTCAAAGATTTTATAAAGGTGGCTCAGTTTGCACTGGATCTTGGCTGCGTGATATGCAGAGAGGAGAATAAGAAGATCATCTGCAGCAATCAGATTGATATTGTCATACCATCTGTTAAACGGTATTTTTTCTATCTGCCGGAAGCAGGTGAACTGCATGTGCGGACAGAGAATGGAAGGGAAGAAATCGGAGGATATAACGCATCTGGAAATGTCCTGATCGAAGCCGGTTTTTCCTATGTAAAACACGATAGAAAAACGCTAACAAGAGGAAGACTGTTTTCAATCACCGGTTATTATGATGAGTCCGGGAACTGGATGGGGCGACCGGAATGTGTGAAAAAAGCCTATGACAAGATCGCGCGAAAAGTCAAAAAAACAGCTCCTTTTACGGAAATTACAGAGATTATTACAGATTTTTCCACAGATGATTACGGGCAGACGGAATGGAAGCGTAAAGAATATATTTCGCCGGAATTGCTTGAGTTGAAAATGAGAAAAGGGTATAAACTGAGCTTATAAAATTTAGCAGCGATTTTCTGTTTCCATTCTTTTCGACAGTCGCGTACCATTTGGAAGACCAAAAATGGGGAAGATTTTATCACTGTATTCAGCCGTGCATTAGAAAAAGCGGAAGAACTGAATTTTGGGCTGGAAATAAAAAGTATTTGATATTTATCATTCAGATGAGATGAACAGGAGAAATTAGATATGCTTATCAACTTTAACGAAATAACGGAGATGACGGTGCCGGGAATGAACGGCGGCACCGGGGAGATGTCGGCAAGAATGTACATGAGCGATACAGGAAAGATCATTCCGTGCAGGATCCATGCCGGAGGTTCGATCGGCCTGCACAGGCATGAAACGAGTGACGATATCAATTATATCATTTCCGGAACCGGGAAAGCCATCTGCGACGGACAGGAGGAAACGCTGACTGCGGGAACCTGTCATGTCTGCAGGAAAGGTTCGGAGCACAGTATCGTCAATACCGGAAAAGAAGATCTGGTCATGCTGACGGTTGTGGTGGAACGATAAGGTTAAAGGAGATACGGGAAAGAGAGGTGACCCTGTGAACAGATGTCCCTGGTGCACATGCAATGAGAAAATGACCCGCTACCATGACGAGGAGTGGGGCGTGCCGCTCCACGATGATCAGAAGCAGTTTGAGTTTCTGATGATGGAGGTCATGCAGTGCGGACTGAACTGGAACATGATGATACAGAAACGTGAGGTCTTCCGGGAATGTTTTGCTGAGTTTGACTTTGACAAAGTGGCGGAATACGGAGAAGAAGACATTGAGCGGATCATGAACACGGAAGGGATGATCCGATCGAGGCGAAAGATCGAAGCGGTCATACATAATGCCCGGTGTTTCCAGAAGATACGGGACGAGTACGGTTCTTTCAGCGAATATATCTGGGGCTTTACAAAGGGAAAGACGTACCTGTATACCGGACACCAGAGAGGCGAGATTCCTGCGCGGAACGGTCTGTCCGACAGGGTGAGCAAGGATCTGAAGAAACGCGGGATGAAGTATATGGGCTCAGTCACAGTCTACTCTCATCTCCAGGCATGCGGGATCATCAACGACCATATGGAATCCTGTTTCCGATATTCGCAGCTTTTGGAAATCTCAGATGCAGTTCGGAAAAGACGGGATAAGGAGTAGAAAAGTATGAAAATAGAGATCGGGAAAGAATTCCCTCAATATTTTAAACCGCTATATCCGGAGGAGTTCGAGCTTTTTTCCCACTTTGAGACAGCAACGGGCATCCCGACGGTGCTTTTCGCTATCACTACATGGAAAGAGAACGGGCAGCCGAACATCTGCTTTCATGCCTGGAGCTGTTTCCATGGGGATAAAACCGCATTCTTTGCGGTGATGGGGAATCTGTACCAGCACACACATACCTATGCAAATATTCTGAGGGAGCAATGTTTCTGTGTTAACTTTCTCCCGATCCGGTATTATGACAGACTGGTAGAGACGATCCACAATAATGACTATGAAACCGATGAATTTCAGGCGGGAAGTTTTACTCTTGCGTCGGCAAAGACGATCCATGCCCCGGTCATCGAGGAAGCATTTATGAATATGGAATGTACTTTGCGGTCTGCAGAAGATCTGAGCGGAGCTGGCGTCACCTCGATGATCACCGGACAGGTACAGCATGTTTCGGTAGATGAGGAATACGCGAGCGGTTATGAAAAGCGTTATGGGAAAGACGGCTTTATGATGCTCGTCCCAGCGCCGCAGGACCTTGTGACAGGGGAACCGGCACAGTCCGCGATCGCGACGGTGGACATTGAGATGCTGGATTAAAGAGAGGATTGCACCGGAAAAGTTTGAGGTGAAACACTATGCCACTATATTGGAGATGAGAAAGAAATGAATGAATTCACAAATGCATTGCTGAGCGAGAAAAGGAGCGGGATTATCCCCGCGGAAGACGACTGGTATGCTCCCCTGATCGGAGACTGGACATTTGATTATCACGAACCGGGCGGAAGACACCTGAAAGGAGAGTGGTTTTTCCGCAGAGTCCTTGAGGGGACTGCTATTGAGGACATTTTCATCTGCCCTTCACGGGATACAAAGGAGACGAATCCTCAGCCGGATGGGGAATACGGCGTCGCTGTCAGGATGTATGACAGCAGGAGACACTGTTACGACATGACCTATATCTGTATAAAAGGAACGACCCGTCTGGAAATTCACAACGAGCAGGGAAGGATTGTCTGCACAGTTCTGGATGACCCTGCAAATAAATGGATGTTTTCAGAAATTACGGAGACGACATTTCACTGGGAGAATATAACTGTCATGGAAAACGGAGAATACAAGGTGAACTGTGAAGTGTTTGCTCAACGGATGGGGAAGTTACAGGAGAAACCAGATGCGTTTATCTGATCAATATTAACATAGAAGAGGAGGATTCTATGATAAGAGGATTACAGGACGAAGATCTGAACAGAGTGGCGGAAATCTGGCTGTCTGCAAACCTGCAGGCTCATGATTTTATCCCGGCGGGGTACTGGAAGGAGAATTTTCCGGCGGTAAAAGGAATGCTGCCGCGGGTGGAAGTATACGTTTATGAGGCGGAATCAGATACAGGGAATTGCGAGGATTTGGTTTCTGGTGAAAGTGAGATCCTTGGCTTTATCGGTCTGAACGGGGAATATATAGAAGGAATCTTTGTCTGTGACGAGGCGCGCTCCATGGGAGTCGGAAGAAAACTTCTGGATCATACGAAAAAGAGAAAGGGACAACTTTCTTTAAATGTATATCAGAAAAATATCCGGGCTGTCCGCTTTTATCAGAGAGAAGGATTTCGGATCGAGCGGGAAAAAACTGATGAGAACACTGGGGAAAAGGAATATCTTATGACATGGGAGAACAGAAAATAACAGGAAAGACAGGTATATAAAGACATAAAAAATCCACTGTATCGATTTACCTTTCGTACAGTGGATTTTCAGCTTATTACATCCATGGGCCTGACCTCCTTATTTTATTTTTTATCTATCTGAAACTATTCTTCTGAATAGTGTTTTCTGTGTTTTAATTTACCTTCCCATTGGACTATACCTCTTTTCTTTAGAATTTTTGAGTTAAGATTAAGTTTTTGGTGGTCCGTCCTCCTTTTCTTTTGATGTAATTATAATAACTCACAACAAATAAAATGTCAATATAAAATCTGATAAAAAATATAAAATAAATAAATATTCGAAATTTTCTGAAAAAATATGGGGCGGATAAGAGCTGGTGAATTGAATAATGCTATCGCTTATGATAATATAAAAAGATACCAGGGTCAAAAGGTCTAAGCCCGCATGAGCTTGCTCATAAGTGGGTGAAAGGCCTTGGGACCCGCCCCGATATGAGCATAAAAGTGGGATGTATATCCCACGATATGCGAATATTGGGGAGGATTGTGGAAGTGTGCAGCACGGAACAATCCGAAGGTGTCGTAGTAGGGGGCAAAAGCCACCTGCATCATAACAATCAGGTC
>DWVT01000152.1 GCA_019120075.1 Candidatus Mediterraneibacter excrementigallinarum | reverse complement strand
GCATTACGCCTCCCCAGACAAAAATCAGCCGCAGGCTTCCCACCGGAATCACAGAATCGATTACATAGGCCAGTATCCATGGAATGAACAGATCCATGATTGCTCCCAGAAATTTTATCAGAAATCCAACTGCCATTCGTCCATAATAGGGACGAAGATAAAAGGTGATTATTCTTTTCATGGCAACCCTTTCATCCTCAATAGTTTCACATACAATAATTGTTTGTAATCAGATTATATAACATTTCCGCTGTTTTGGGCATAAAAAAATCACATCGGGCTTTCTTTTTCTATAAGCCTGATGTGACCGTTTTCAGTGAAGCATGGGGGATTCGAACCCCCGACAACCTGATTAAAAGTCAGGTGCTCTACCGACTGAGCTAGTGCTCCGCGAACCTGTTTAAAAAAAGAACCAGCTTCCACAGCAGATCATTCAAATCCCCTGCAAAAAACTGGGCTAGCTGGATTCGAACCAGCGAATGCAGGAGTCAAAGTCCTGTGCCTTACCGCTTGGCGATAGCCCATTAAAGACTTAATCTACACTGCCTGCCAGTGCGAATATAAAGAAAAGGGTGGGTAGTGGGACTCGAACCCACGATATCCAGAACCACAATCTGGCGCGCTAACCAACTGCACCATACCCACCATAACGAGCCTGGGGGGATTCGAACCCACGACCTACGGCTTAGAAGGCCGTTGCTCTATCCAGCTGAGCTACAGACTCTTATGCAAATATCATTTTGCAATGTCCTCACATTTCTGTGAGAAAGCGGGTGATGAGAATCGAACTCACGTATCCAGCTTGGAAGGCTGGTGTTCTACCATTGAACTACACCCGCACATATCGGGGTGACAGGATTCGAACCTGCGACCTCCTGGTCCCAAACCAGGCGCTCTAGCCAAGCTGAGCCACACCCCGGTGTCCGCTTTAGGTTCCTGTCTAACCCGTAGCGCGAAAATTATTATATTATACTAATTGCGAATTGTCAACATTATTTTGCAAATTTTTTATTTTATTTTTTTATTTCTTTTTCTTAATGGTTCCTGAAGAGCTTTTTTGCCCGTATTATCAGGCTTTCCGGCGTGCAACACGCTTCACAGGTAATGCTGTTCAAAATGCAGTTTCCCATCCTCTTTCAGTTCAAGGATCATATAACTGCCTCTGCGTCCCTCCTGCCTGGGGAATGACAGACTCCCCGGATTCAGCACAGTAATATCATCAGTCTGATGGAAATAAGGCTTATGAGTATGTCCGAACATGACAAGATCAGCCTTTCTTGCCCTGCCCTCTTCCAGAATATACTCAGGATCAAGGGATACGTAATAGGCATGACCATGCGTAATAAAGGTCTTGTAAGGCCCGATATAAAACTCTTCCTCCCGGGGAAGATCCGAGAAAAAGTCATTATTTCCGCGTACCATATGTTTTTCGCAGTCTACAACAGCTTCAATATAATCTTCGCCGCCTTCAATATCCCCAAGATGGATAAACATGTCGAACTTTCCCGCCTCTTCCAGTGCACGGTCAAACGCTGCATGTCTGCCGTGGGTGTCACTGACGATCAACACTCTCATAAGCTTCCCTCTCTGAACTTCTTTTCCAGAATCTTTTTCATGGAGCGCAGAGCTTTCCCCCTGTGGCTCAGTTCATTCTTCTGCTCCGGCGTCATCTCCGCCGTTGTACATCCATATTCCGGCACATAGAATATCGGGTCGTATCCAAATCCGTTATCTCCGGAAATTTCATGAGCAATCCTGCCCTCGATAGTCTCCCTGACGGTTTCCGCTGTCCCGTCCGGAAATACTGCCGCGACCGCACAGACAAAACGGGCCGTCCGTTCCTCATCCGGGACTCCCTCCAGACGATCAAGAAAGATACGGTTTTTTATATCATAAGACGTATCCTCCCCGGCAAAACGCGCAGAATAAATTCCCGGCGCCTTATCCAGATAATCGATTTCAAGTCCCGAATCATCTGCCAGCACGATATCGCTCGTCAGCACTCTGGAGACGGATCTTGCCTTGATCTCCGCATTTTCTTCAAAGGACATCCCGTCTTCCACGATTTCAATATCAACCCCCGCCTCTTTCATAGAAACGATTTCCATATTCAGATCAGCCAGGATCATCCTGATCTCTTTCATTTTATTTTCATTCCCGGTGGCAAACACAATTCTTCTCTTCATCTTCTGTACCTTCTATTTCTTCTGTCTTGGCGGTTTCGGCCCAAGAAACTGATAAAAATATGTACGGAGCATTCCATTGTATATCTTCCTGTTCCGGTCAGCCTTTCTGCCGAAATACCTTTCCGCCTCATCATAGCTTGTGATCATATAAGCGGACCAGCTGTCAAGCTTTCTGAAACTCTCGCCGAATTCTCTGTATAGCTGGGGCAGCCGCTCCTTTTCTTCCATCCTCTCTCCATAAGGGGGATTTGTTATGATAAAACCATACTTTTTCGGATGGCTCAAATCCTTCACCGCCCTCTGCTGAAAATGGATCATGTGAGAAACCCCTGCATTTTCCGCATTCTGCCGCGCAGTCCTGAGTACATCAGGATCTATATCATAGCCCTGGATATCTGTCTCGACCTGGTCATCCACAAGATCATTTGCCTCATCGACCGCCTCATACCAGTATTTTCTGTCTATCAGGTTTGTCCAGTTTTCAGCTGTAAAGGACCGGTTCATTCCAGGAGCAATATTCGCCGCCATCATAGCCGCTTCAATGGGAAACGTTCCGCTCCCGCAGAATGGATCCACCAGAATCCTGTCCTTCCTCCAGGGTGTGAGCATGATCAGCGCCGCCGCCAGATTTTCCGCTATCGGCGCCTTACCGGCCGCCGGGCGGTAGCCTCGTTTGTGAAGCGACATCCCGGAAGTATCAATTCCGATCGTCACCACATCCTTCATCAGAAACACACGGATCGGATATGATGCCCCGTCCTCCTTGAACCATTGAATATGATAACACGATTTCAGACGTTCAACCATAGCCTTTTTCATGATCGACTGTATATCCGACGGGCTGAAAAGCTTACTCTTGACAGATGACGCTTTTGTCACCCAGAATTTCCCGTCCTCCGGAATATAATTCTCCCACGGAACTGCTTTCGTCTTTTCAAAAAGTTCATCAAAAGTACAGGCTTTAAAACTGCCCGCCTTTAAGAGTATACGTTCTGCCGTTCTCAAAAAAATATTCGCCCTGCACGCAGCATCGATACCGCCGCGGAATGTCACTCTTCCGTCTTCAACCTGGATGATCTCATATCCCAGATCCTGAATCTCTCTTTTTAATACAGATTCCAGACCAAAGTGACATGGCGCAATCCATTCCATTTTCTCCATGAAATTTTCCGTCCTCGCTTTTTGTCTGTATCCATCTTACTATAAATCAAGGGCAGAGTAAAGTTTAACTTTCCCCTGCCCCCGCGTTTCTTTTTCCCTGCCCTGATCTTGTCTTTGCTTCCCGGATCAGGGCAGAAAATTCTCGTTTCTGATCCCTTCCGCGCCTTTAATAGCGGTCTGTCATGTCGTCAGAATTCATATTTCTTCCACAGTTCTTGTTTTTGGAATTTGTGGAATTTGAATTTGTACTGTTCTTGTTGGAATTTTTGTTTTTGCTCTGCTCATCCGCATAAGATGAGTAAGAGTTGTTTCCTGCATTTTTGTTTGAATTGTTGTTCATGTTGCTATAATTCTTTGCCATGAGTATCCCTCCTGTTTTTTTGATACACCTATATTGTCTCTTGTCCCGGAGTCTTTTATACATGTTTCGCATACTTTTTTCATTTTTTGCTTGCTTTTTCCAATTTGGTATATTATACTGTCTATTGTAGGAAGGTTACTTTCTACAACCCCTTATTAATTATTTATACTCCCCTCAAAAGACCGATGGCTCCCCCATCGGTCTTTTACTTTATTGCGTTCATAAATTGTTCATTTATCATTTAAAATTCTTTCACTTTCTTATCATTTTTTCTTCATTTCTCTCCCCTATACTATAACCATCAAAGAAATACACAAACAAGACGCCAAGAAGTTATCTTGAATAAACTTTTTCATAATACATGCCGGGGACCGAGCCGATCGGTCACCCGGCATCCTCCCTTTTTACAGGTTTTTCCGGGTACTGAGATATGAGATCAGTACCCGGTGATTTATGTCCGTTCTTAATTTACGCCGCACCCTTCTGCCGCTTATAGAAAGTATAAAAAGCGCATACCACGACAGCTGCTCCGATGGCAGCAAGTACGCCCAGCGCCGGACCCCCGCCGTCGTGCACATTTTCTTCCTGTACTTCCCGTTTTTCCCGATTTCCTGAGAATATCCTCCTGACCGGCTCAATGACGCTTCCCGCAAATCCGCTCTGCTCCCGGACCTCAAAAGAAATCTGTTCCACAGTCTCATTTCCCGCCAGATCATCTGCCTTTACATCAACTGTATATTGTCCGCTCTCCGTGATCTCATACTGAAAAACTCTGCTGTCCGCGCTGATCTTCTGCCTTTCCCGGTTAATATGAAGCTCCCGGATCCTTTCTCCTGTTCCATCGACCCATAAACTGAGGATCGCACTGCCATCATATTTTCCTCCATTCTCTGATTCCCCCCAGTGTATCACAGGAGGAGTATGATCAACCGTAAATGCAGCCTCCGCAAAGGATACGTTTCCTGCTGCATCTTCCGCCCTGACTTCCAGAAGTTTTTCGCCCTCCTCTGTCACAAGGTCTCCCGAGAAATAGGGATTTCCATTCAGGTACATTACATAAGAGTATTCTGTAAGATCCTGTATCATCTCTTCTCTGCCGTAATTCCATTGAAAAAATCGTATATTTGCGCCATTCATCTGCTCCACATACTTTATGACCGGGCTGTCATGATCTATCGTAAAGGTTATGTTCTCCTCCGCCTCATGCCCGGCCGCATCCGCCGCCGTAACTATACACTCGTACATTCCGGACTCCTGCAGGTGCATCTCCTTCTTAAATACCTGTCCGGATCTGTCCTGGGGTTCAAGTGTCATGTCTGTAACTTCCTTTTTCTCCTCTCCGGGAGTCGTGCGAAAAATCCTCACTTTTCCTTCCGAAAGTATATTTTCTTCGGAGACGCTGACCTCTATCACTGTATCTTCCCCTGTAATTGCTGCATCCTTGATTCCTTTTATACTTATCACCGGAATCTTTGTATCTATAAAAACTTTCCCCATCCTGACCGAAGTATTCCCCGCTCTGTCCAATGCGTGAGCCATGATCTGAATTTCTTCCCCGTTCTGCGATGTTTCATCAACAGGAAAACCCAGGCTGTCTGAACAGACAGTACTCCCGTCAGGATATTCTTTTCTTCCTGCCGCCTGTCCGTTGACGTAATATGTTACGCTTTTAAGCCCTGAAGAAAATCCGTACTTTTCTCCGGGCTCACACACTTCAAGCCGGACCGTGACCGCTCCATCATTCCACACTCCTTCTTCCTGCCCGGTATACATATTGATCAAAGGTGCCTCATCTTCGCAGCAGATCCAGGATGACTCAGATCCGGGGCCTTCTCTTCCGGAATTATCCACCGCATGGGCCGTGATCTTCCCCGCAAATCCTAATGGAATCTCAAATGTTCCATGTCCGCCTTCTATTCTTTTTTTCCTGTTTCCCGCTGTACATATAATCTCCCGGACGCCGGAAAACTTATCCGAAGCACGTACCTCAATCTTAGTCGGTGATGAAAAATATCCGCCTGCCGGATCACGACAGGTAAAGGACACCTTCCCCGGCATGCTCTCATCCAGCCGGATCTTCTGTTCTTCCCGGTAAACTTCTGTTCCATCCTCAATCTTCTCCATCCACACCAGGAGATGATTTTCACCCTCCTCCCAGATTTCCCGAGACAGGACCTCTGTCACCGGTTCAACCTGGGTATTATCGATACCCGCTTCTTCTGATATTTCCGGCTTCTCCGGAGTTTCCTCTTCCCCTGTCGTTTCCGGTTCTTCCGGTGCTTCTTCCCCCTCTGGCTCTGCCGGCTCCTCCGGCATTTCCGTTTCTCCTGCCATTTCCGATCCTTCCGGCGCTTCTTCCCCCTCTGACTCTGCCGGCTCCTCCGGCATTTCTGTTTCATCCGGCTCTTCCGTTTCTTCGCTCTTGATCCGCAGTTCTCCCTCCGTTTCCTTCCCCGAAGGCGTTCTGATCAGATACCTGGTCACCGTATCAGGATCCATGTGGATGATCTTTACTTCCGGAGGATCCTGATACCACAATGTTCCCGATTCCGGCTCTGATATAACGAGCCGGGGAGGCTCATATTGTTCCGCCTCCTCTGCCAGAACAGATTTCCCCAAAAGCCAGCAGGAACCCAGAACACCGAAAAGCACGACCGTTCCTGCTGCCGGGAAACTTCCCGAATATGCTGCTCTATTTCTTCTGTTCTTCCGTCTGTTTCTCTGTCTGTTCTTCATTCTGCTCCTCCTCTCCCTGTCTCTCCCTGTATTCTCCAACCAGTTCCTGTACTGCTTCTGATTCTCCCAGTTTTTCAAGAAGTTCTTCCCCTGTAAGCAGAGCGGCTGCATACTGATCCTGTCCGGCTTCCAGTTTCATCTTGCGTATCCCCGCGTTTTCTATCATTTCATTTCTCTCTTCGATCTCCACTAAACGTCCGTATGCGCGGATCGCCTCCTCTGTCCGTTCTTCCCTTTCATAGGCAGCGGCAAGAGAACGGAGGATATCCCGCTCTAATTCCTGCCCCAGGATAAGTACCCTCTCATTTCCTTCCGCCGTATTTTCAAGAAGAAGCTCCTCCAGTTTCTTTGACGTGATATCCGCATATTCTTCCGCAGTATAAACCTGATCCGTTTCCTCTTCTTCCGATTCCTGTCTGTTCAGGAGCTCCTTGTCCTCCTCTGCGCTCTGTAACTCTGCCTCTTCCATCTCCCCCTGTTCCGCCGCGGTATGTATCGTAATACCTGCCAGGATCACAGCAGTCGCACACAGCAGAAAGAGTCTCATCCTCCCGACTTTTTTCACTCCTGTCCCGTGTATCTCCGGCAAGTCCTTTTCTACCTGCCGGAGATCTTCATAGCCTTTTTTCCTGTTTCCGACGCAACGGTCTATGACCCGCATCATCCTCGCCTCTTCAAGCCGGGTCAGGCGGGGGACCGGCTCCGTATACGCAAGCATGAACTGCATTGTCTTTCCATATCCGAAAAGATCAGCGGAAAGCCGGCCTCCGGATTTCCGGGACAGGACAGGCTTGACAAAATGCTCCCTTACTGCCCGAAGCTGCATTTTCTTCATAACAGCTTCATTTTCAGAGGAATCGGGATCAAGAAGACAGATCCGCTCTTCTTCCGTAACGACAATACTGTAAGGATTAAGATACAGATAACCTTTGCCGTTCCTGCACCTGCGGTACTGTTCCAGATTTTTCCCGATCTGCCGGAACCACTCAAAGAGCACCGCTTTCTCCGGTTCCGGATTATCTCTCAGATAGTAGACCAGCAGCTTTCCTTCCACGCAGTCCATACTCTGTCTGCAACGGGTTCCCTGATCGATAAAACGGAAAACTTCATACATCTCTGCCATATTCTTTTTTCTGCTGCAAATTTTCTGCGGGCCCTCATCGCCGCATACACATCTTTTTTCCAATCCATGTGAATCTCATCAGAACTGATACTGAATTGATATCGATTTTGAACTTTCTCTGACCAGACCGGTCAGGATATGTATATCATACTTGATACATCCGTGAAATGCAAGATGTTTTTCACCAGACCTATGCAGTAAAACGAAATCAAAAATACCGCCAGATCATCCTCGGATATTTTCCGGATGACCTGGCGGCACAGCCTGACCTGTCCTACTCCATTTCCTCAAGGCGTGACAGCGCCGCAGCCACTACCTTGTCCATATCATAGTATTTATAATCTCCCAGCCTTCCGCCGAAGATCACATTTTCTTCCTTCTCCGCAAGTTTCTTATACTCGGCAAAAAGAGCATTATTCTTCTCGTCATTGACCGGATAATAAGGCTCCATGCCTACGCTCCATTCAGAAGAATATTCTCTGGAGATGACTGTCTTTTCCTGTTTTCCAAACTCAAAGTGCTTGTGCTCGATGACACGGGTATACGGAACCTCTCTGTCCGTATAGTTCACAACCGCATTCCCCTGATAGTTATCGCAGTCAAGAACCTCTGTTTCAAACCGGACGGAACGGTATTCCAGAGCGCCAAGCTCATAGCCGAAATATTCATCGATCATTCCTGTAAAGATGATCTTGTCCGCGATATCCGGGTTTTCTTTCCTGAACTCAAAGAAATCCGTGCCAGTGCGCACTTCCGTGCCCTCCAGCATCTTTTCCACAATCGCGGTATATCCTCCGATCGGGATTCCCTGATATCTGTCGTTAAAATAGTTGTTGTCATAGATAAAACGGAATGGAAGCCTCTTGATGATAAAAGCTGGAAGCTCTGTGCACTTTCTTCCCCACTGCTTCTCTGTATATCCCTTGATCAGCTTTTCATAGATATCCCGTCCGCCAAGGAACAGCGCCTGTTCCTCCAGATTCTTCGGCTCCGTGATCCCAGCCTCTCTGCGCTGTCTTTCTATGATCTCCTTTGCCTCCTGAGGCGTCCGGATTCCCCACATCTTGCTGAACGTATTCATATTGAACGGCAGGTTGTAGAGCTCGTCCTTATACACTGCCACCGGGGAGTTGATATAATTGTTGAACTCAGCAAACTGGTTCATGTAGTCCCATATTTTCTTATCTGACGTATGGAAGATATGCGCTCCGTATTTGTGTACATGGATCCCTTCGATATCTTCACAGTAAATATTTCCCGCAATGTGATCCCTGCGGTCGATCACAAGACACTTTTTTCCTTTCTTCCCCAGTTCATACGCCATCACCGCTCCGTAAAGTCCGGCTCCGACGATCAGATAATCATATTTCTTCATATCATACCTCTCTTTTGCGGTACAGAGTTTTTCTTTACACTGTACCTGATTTTTATCTATCATATCATTTTTTCTTTTCTTTTTCCAAAAAGTCAGTATTTTTCGTTACTTTTGTGTATAAATTACATTTTTTCATTTACAAATTGGTTATTATGCACTAAACTGGTAATAACGGCGGGATTTTCCCGCATGCCGTTTACGGGCAGATGCTTTTCGGTCCGAAAGGCACTTTGAAATATATATCACGGAGGTAACTGATCATGAAAGGAAATGTTATAGTAGGACAGTCAGGCGGCCCCACCGCTGCCATCAATTCCAGCCTTGCCGGCGTGTACCGCACAGCCAAAGACCGCGGTGCCGCAAAGGTATATGGAATGCTGCACGGGATCCAGGGGCTTCTTCAGGAGAGATACATCGATCTGTCCGAGTACATCACCAATGAACTGGACGCAGAACTTCTCAAAAGAACACCTGCTGCCTTCTTGGGTTCCTGCCGCTACAAGCTTCCTGAGATTCATCAGGACCAGGCAGTTTACGAGAAGATCTTTGGTATCCTTGATAAACTGAACATCGAGGCGTTTATCTATATCGGTGGAAATGATTCTATGGATACGATCAAAAAACTGTCCGATTACGCCATCGTAACCGGACATCCGACCCGCTTTATCGGATGCCCGAAGACCATAGATAATGATCTTGCCCTGACAGACCATACGCCCGGATACGGAAGCGCCGCAAAATATATCGGAACTTCCGTCAAGGAGATCATCCGCGACAGCTTCTGTCTGGAATATGAGAAGGGACTCGTCTCCATTGTTGAGATCATGGGAAGAAATGCAGGCTGGCTTACCGGTGCTGCCGCTCTTGCAAAAGGCGAGGACTGCTCCGGCCCGGATCTGATCTACCTTCCGGAGCTTCCCTTTGACATCGAAGCTTTCGGCGCAAAGGTAAAAGAACTCCTGTCAAAAAAATCGTCCGTTGTCGTTGCTGTTTCCGAGGGAATCCGTCTGGAAGACGGCCGCTATGTGTGCGAGCTCGGACAGAGCATAGACTTTGTGGACGCATTCGGACATAAACAGCTCTCCGGAACAGCAAATTATCTTGCAAGCTATATTGCCGGCGAGATCGGATGCAAGACCCGCTCCATCGAGCTCAGCTCGCTGCAGCGTTCCGCTTCCCACTGTGCATCCCGTGTAGATATCCTGGAAGCCTATCAGGTAGGAGGTGCCGCAGTCAAGGCAGCGGACGAAGGGGATTCCGGAAAGATGGTGGTACTCAAGAGACTTTCCGACGATCCGTACCAGAGCGGAACGGAAGTCAAGGATGTCCACAAGATCGCAAATGATGAAAAACTTGTTCCCCGTGAATGGGTAAACGAAGACGGCTCTTATGTAACAGATGAGTTTGTCAGCTATGTACGCCCGCTGATCCAGGGCGATGTTTCTCCTGTAATGGTTGACGGAATACCGCGTCATCTTTACCGCCAGCTGTAGGAATTTTCAGACATCCTCTGGATTTATTCCGGGAGAGTCCAGCGGCATAATGCCTGAGGACTCTCCCGGTTTTTATTTCTGCTGTTATCTGCTCTGATCACACACAATTCCTGAGGCTTTGCATTTAACACCTTGAACCGTCGGGCTCCAGACGTTATACTTATTGCAGAAAAACAGAACAGAATAACAGAAATACAGGAGGAAACTATGATCATTAAAAATGCACTTTTAATCGATCCGGCCACACGCACATCGCGAAAATGCGACATCCGGATCAGCGACGGCCTTTTCCGTGAGATCGGGGATAGTCTCACCCCGGCCCCACAGGAGGAAACAATCCCTGCGGAAGGGCTTGTGGCCTCTCCCGGCCTCATCGATACCCACGTTCACTTCCGTGATCCGGGATTCACTCATAAAGAGAACCTGCACACAGGCTCCCTTGCCGCAGCTGCCGGAGGATTCACTTCCGTTATCTGCATGGCAAACACCTCCCCTGTCGTGGACAATGTACAGACGATCTCCGATATTCTCAGCAGAAGCCGCGAAGAAAAGATCCGTATATTCCAGGCAGCATCCGTGTCCCTCGGACTGAAAGGGCAGGAACTGACAGATATGGATGCCCTCGCCGATGCCGGGGCGTGCGGTTTTACAGATGACGGAATTCCGCTTCGAAACGCCGCATTCTTATACGAAGCAATGCGGAAGGCCGCAGAGCTGGACATGCCGATCAGCCTTCACGAGGAGGACCCTTCCTTTATTAAAAATAACGGGATCAACCACGGCCCCGTCTCCGATGCGCTGGGAATCTATGGTTCTCCCTCTGTCGCAGAAGAATCCCTGGTTGCCCGGGACTGCCTGCTGGCACTTCGCTCCGGAGCCCACACGGTGATCCAGCATATCAGCTCCGGACTCTCCGTAGAGATCGTGCGGATGTATAAGGCACTTGGCGCAAACCTTCACGCGGAAGCCACACCTCACCACTTTACTCTCACGGATGATGCTGTCCTGAAATACGGCACGCTGGCAAAGATGAATCCGCCTTTGCGTACGGAAGAAGACCGGCAGGCGATCATCGCCGGGCTGGCCGACGGCACCATAGATATCATCGCCACAGATCACGCCCCGCACAGCCAGGAGGAAAAAAGCCGTTCCATCACTGCTGCCCCGAGCGGCATCATCGGTCTGGAGACTTCCCTCGCCCTGGGTATCACGTCTCTTGTACGCCCCGGCCACCTGAACCTGATGCAGCTTCTGGAAAAGATGACCGTTAATCCGGCAGAGCTTTATCACCTTCCGAGCGGACGGATCGAGGTCGGAAAAGCGGCCGATCTGGTCCTTTTCGATCCCGAGGAGCGTTGGACGCCGACAGAATACCGCTCCATGTCCTCCAACTCCCCATTCACAGGGTGGGAGCTGTACGGAAAGATAAAATATACGGTCTGCGGTGGAAAGATCGCATACAGCGATCAGAACTGAAGCTGACCGCCTGAAAATTTCAGGAAGCAAATTTTCCGACGCGCCGTATCCTGCGTTTTCCACTGCGGCAATGATATCCGCCGGCAGTACCCTGTTAAAGCTGTTCAGCGCCGCGTTCACCGCAGAGACCTGTATGAGGATATCCGGAACAGACATTGTTTTTCTCCTCCATGCATCCACCTCTTGCATACCCAAACTGGGTATTATTCTTTACAGCTACATTATATACCCTTAAGGGGTATATTACAGGCATTATTTTTGAATTTTCCCGTCGCCAAGGTCTCGGGCACGCCCGGACCTTGGCTCGTCGCCGTTGCAAAAACAAGGGATCATACTTCCGTATATTCTCCCGTTTCCGGGAAAATATCCCTCTGTATGATCCCTCGATCTGTTATTTAAAAACTCTGCCTTTTCTGAACGGTTCCTACTCGACGCTCTTCAGAGATTCTACCATATCGATCTTCTTTAACTTAAAATACATCACCGCATTGACAAAGCAGGAGAAGGCGACCGTGAGAAGAAAACCGTAGACGAAGCTGATCACATTGATATTGCGCCCGAACATCACCGACTCGATCTCTACAGTCACAATAATAAACTGATGCAGGATCTTGCCGAGGATAATGCCGAACAGCGCACCGATCAGGGTGAGTATGACATTCTCTCTGTACACATAAGCGCACACCTCGCTGTTGTAGAATCCGAGGACTTTCAACGTTGCAAGCTCCCTCTTTCTCTCCGTGATATTGATATTGTTCAGATTGTAAAGTACCACGAACGCAAGCATTCCCGCCGAGATGATGAGCACCACGATCACATTATCCAGGCTGACCAGCATATCATCCACCTGCTGTTCCAGATCTGTCGTATAGCTTACACTGAGTGCGCCCGGAAGCTTCAGGATATCTTCTCCCACTTCTTCTGCTTCTGTGGTGGTCCGGTCATCCGTCCTGTAATAGACCGAGTTATAATCCGGAGCTTCGCCGTACAGTTTCTCATAGAGCGCAGGCGTCATATACAGATAGTGCATCATATAATTCTCGCAGATATGCTCGACCGTAACGGTCATATCACCCTTTTCATCATCGCGGATCGTTATCGTATCTCCGGCCTCCACACCAAGCTCCTTCGCCATCTTCTCCGTAAGTACAGCACCGCTGTCATCCAGGAAATACTCTTCATCCGTGATCCGGTCCTGAAGCGCTACAAATTCCGGGAACGATTCCACATCCTCGGGAACATTCAGGTAGATATCATACCAGTCCTCGCCATTTCCCACAGTGATCTGAGTGAGCAGCGTCTCCGCAGCATCTTCCACTCTCGCCTCTCCGGAAACCGTATCATAGACCTCCTTCTTTTCCTCATCCGAAGCATCCTCGTTGAGAATGATATTTCCGTCGTACTGCTGGATCTCATCATACTGCAGCACCGCAATGGCAGAGATAGAATCGTTCAGACCGAATCCCACCAGCATGAGCGCCATGCATCCTCCAATGCCGAAGACGGTCATGAAAAACCGTTTCTTGTATCTCACAATGTTTCTCACGGTAGCTTTCCACGAGAAATTCAGCCGTTTCCAGATAAATCCCACCCGCTCCAGGGCAACTCTCTGTCCCTGTTTCGGAGTCGGAGGCCGCATCAGTTCCGCCGCCTGTTCCTTCAGTTCCTTATAGCAGGAGAAGAATGTCGCGCCCAGCGTACAGACGAGAGCTGCAACGGAAGCCATCAGGCCATATTCCATGTTATAGGGAAGCACAATATTTCCCATATGCCTGTACATGATCCCGTAGGCATTAATGATAATATATGGGAATACTTTCTCTCCGAACAGCACTCCCACAACGCATCCCGCCACCGTGGCAAGACACGCATATCCCAGATATTTTGCCGCAATAGAGTGCCGTTCATATCCAAGCGCTTTAAATGTGCCGATCAAAGTCCTCTGTTCCTCAACCATACGTGTCATGGTAGTCAGGCTGATCAGAGCCGCCACCAGGAAGAACAGCACAGGGAACACTTCCCCGATTGCCCTCATACGGTCGGCATTGTCGCCGTATCCGGTATATTCTGTAAGATGATCCCGGTCATAGACATACCATTCCGGACGGTCGATATCGTTGATCTCCTCCTGCGCATCGGCAAGCTCCTGCTTGGCATCCTCGATCTTCTGCTCTCCGTCAGCAATCTCCTGTTGTGCCTCAGCTTCACCTTCATAGTATTCATCCCAGCCGTCAGAGAGCTCCTGCTCCGCATCGGCAAGCTCCTGCTCTGCCTCATCGATCTGGCTCTCACCTGATTCGATCTGCTCCCATCCGGAATTGATCTCATCCTGTCCCGCCTCAATCTGAGCGCGTGCAGACTCAATCTGTGCCTGAGCATCAGCGATCTGCGCTTCTCCTTCCTGTATCTGCGTGTAAAGGGCGTTCATTGTCGCAAGCGTTACATCGTCGGTCTGGCCGCTGGCTGCCAGTGCATTATACTGTTCCTTCGCCTGGTTCAGCGTGTCGATCTGTTCGTTGAGCGCATCAATATTGGAGTTCAGTTCCTCCGCCGAACGGTCCAGTTCCGCCTGACCGTCGATCAGCTGCTGACGGGAAGATTCCAGCTCCGCCTTTGAGGATTCCAGTTCTTTCTTTCCGTCGTCCAGCTCCGCCTGTCCGTCTTCAAGCTGTTTCCGCGCATCAGCAAGTTCTTTCTCTGCCTCCGCCCTTCCATCCTCAAGCTCCTGTTCCGCATCGGCCACTTCCTGTCGCGCTTCCTCGAGGGTTTCATTGGCTTCGTCCACAACCTCCTGATACCGTGCGTCCTCACGGTCCTCCTTGATCGCCTCCACGCGGTCGAGCACCTCTCCCACACGCTCATCATATTCATCCGTAAAGGCAGTCAGTTCTCTGGCACCTTCCACCTGGGCATAGATCTCAGTATATACGTCAAGGGAAAAACTTTCTTCCGGAACTGTAAGGAACGCATTGATGCTTCCGTCTCCGATCGTTGTACTTCCTCTCTGGAACGCAATATAGCAGGGACTGCTCACTGCTCCCACAATGGTAAATGTATCTGTCTTGAGGGAATCTGTTATCTCATCATCTGTACCGCTCGACAGGGTGATCGTATCACCGATCTCCAGTGCGCTTTCCTCCAGATAATCCACATCCAGCGCGCACTCATCTTCCGCTTCCGGAAGCCTTCCGTCCTCCAGCTGTACTGCATTCATGGTCGGCAGGAGAGACATCACATGGACCACGATCTGATTTTCCCCTTCTGTACACAGGGCGTCCACAGAGTATCCGCCCTCCGCTTTCTCGATCCCGTCCACCGCCTCTATGGCCCTGATATCGTCATCCGTAAGTCCAAGCGTACTGATGACTTCGATATCCATCAGATTTTTTTCATCAAAGTACTCATCGCCTGAATAGCGCATATCCGGCTCGGAAGCACGGATTCCCGAAAAAAATGCCACGCCGATCGCCACAATGAAAAAAATAGACAGAAAGCGGCCCAGGCTGCGCCGGATCTCCATATAAAAATCTTTTCTAAGTGCCTTCTTCCCCATATGTACCCCTACCATTCTATCTCGTCAATAGACATCGGATCCTCGTTCAGCTCCATCTTTGAAACCTGTCCGTTCTTGATATGTATCAGGCGGTCCGCCATGGGAGCAAGCGCCTGATTATGGGTGATCACGATCACGGTCATTCCCCGTTCACGGCACATGTTCTGGAGAAGCTTCAGGATTGATTTTCCGGTATTATAATCAAGAGCTCCCGTGGGCTCATCGCAGAGTAGGAGCTTTGGGTTTTTGGCCAGGGCTCTCGCGATGGAAACCCTCTGCTGCTCTCCTCCCGAAAGCTGAGCCGGGAAATTATCCAGGCGGTCTCCCAGACCGACCTCCTCCAGCACTTCTTTTGCGTCCAGCGGATCCTTGCAGATCTGAAGAGCCAGCTCCACATTTTCCAGAGCGGTAAGATTCGGCACCAGATTATAAAACTGGAACACAAACCCGATATCATCCCGCCTGTATCCTGTCAGCTTCTTTGCATTGTACGAAGTAATATCCTCTCCGTCCACGATCAGAGTTCCTTCCGTTGCCGTATCCATCCCGCCAAGGATGTTCAAAACCGTTGTCTTTCCCGCCCCGCTGGGACCGACAATGACGACAAACTCTCCTTTTTCAATGGAAAAGCTTATCCTGTCAGCGGCCCGGATCTCTACTTCTCCCATCTTATAAATCTTCGTAATATCCTGCAGTTTAACAAATTCTCCCATGCCGTTTCTCCTGCTCTTTGTAGTTTTCCTTCGCAAAACGCACTGTAAGCGAAGCGGAGTGTCATGTCCGCTTCGCTGTTCTGTATTTTGGTATATTATAACATGGAACAGGGTGATTTCGGGAGATTTCAGACTTATTTCATATTTTTTATTCCCGGTTTATATTCATTTTTGCCGCCATCCTGAACAGGATCAGGCCGATCAGAAACATAACAGAAAGCGCGCTCACACCTACATTGGTCCGCCCGGTGAGCTGGCTTAAGAAAGAGACCAGAGCCGTACCGACAACAGAGGCTCCCTTCCCGCAGATATCATACAGCCCGAAATATTCTCCTGATTTTTCTGCGGGTATGATCTTTGCAAAATAGGACCTCGACAGCGCCTGGATCGTTCCCTGGAACATCCCCACAGCCACAGCGAGGATCCAGAAATCAAGCTGCGTATCCAGCCAGTATGCGTAAACTGCGATACAGAAATAAGCGGCGATACAGATCGTGATGATCTTTTCCGGTCTTACGTTCTTTACAAGTCTGCTGAAGATCAGCACAGACGGGAATGCCACGATCTGCGTCACAAGAAGGGCAAGGAGCAGTCCCGTGCTGTCCAGTCCCAGCGCCTGCCCGTATGCAGTCGCCATATCGATGACCGTATACACACCGTCAATATAGAAGAAAAAGGCAAGAAGGAAAAGGAAAATATGTTTCTGCTTTGTGATCTCACGAAGCGTATGTCCAAGCCTGATGAAACTGTTCCTGATCACATGATCTTCCGCTTCGGAAAAATATTTCTGCCGGTAGGACCGGAGCAGCGGTATGGAGGAGCAGAGCCACCAGAGCGCTGTGATCAGGAAAGCAAGGATCATGGACGTCTGCATACTGATGCCGATATTCCCTGCACCCAGAACGATCACAAGACTGATCACAAAGGGAATACAGCTTCCGATATATCCCCACGCATATCCATGGGAAGACACCGAGTCCATCCGGTCCGGCTCAGTGACGTCAGTGAGCATGGCATCATAAAACACAAGGCTTGCAGAATATCCGGTCTTCGCGATCACAAAGATCACAAGAAACCAGAGCCAGGAGGACAGAAATCCCAGGACGACGCAGCCCAGAACACCTATTCCCATCGCAGCGGAAAAGATGATCTTCTTAAAATTCTTTGTGTCCGCCACAGCTCCCATGGTCGGTCCCAGTATTGCCACCAGAAGAGTACAGACTGAGGTTGCATATCCCCAGTACGCCAGGTAATCCACATCCGAAATGCCTGCATTTCCGGCAAGATAATTAAAGTAGATCGGGAAGATAGTAGACACCATCAACGTAAACGCGGAGTTGCCCACATCGTACAATACCCATTTTTTCTCGAGTGAAGTCAGTTTAAATTTCATGATCCGTTTCTCCTTTTCTTTGATGCCGCCTACAGTCTCAGTTCTTCCCAGTGGTCTCCCGCCCCGAATGTCTGGTGGAACCGGTCAGGAAGTTCTCCCCCCTGGAACAGCTTCTTCTGATACTGCAGGATCAGTCCTGCTGCCAGTGGCACAGCCCCGGAGAAACGCCGTTTCAGGAGCGCGCAGTACTCTTTGCATTCCGGGTTCGGCTCCAGGCTCATCACCATCCCGTGCATGGAATCATAACAGTGCGCCAGCTTCATGCCGCCCATGAGTATCCTGCGTTTTCCCGGATCCGGCGCCCGCAGTATCTTCAGATAAAACTTCATGGATTTCAGCGCCTTCTTCACGATCTCCGGGGAAACCTCTTCAAAAAACGGCGCGATGACACGGCCGTTTTCTATCGTGGGATGAATATGTTTCGCAGAGTCATGTCTGACGGGATTGAGGAAATCTTCCGTCAGCAGCATCCGGTCAAACTCCATCTCGATCTCCGAATGGCTGATCCCGCTGACCTGGATCATCTTCTCCACATAGGGATGACACTCGCTGTCCAGTGCGAAATGGCAGATAAAACCATAAATATAAGCTCTCGCCGCAGCCGGATCCTCCGCCTTTGCGATCACCTCCGCCGCCCGGTTGAAAAACTCGTCCGCCGGTCTGTCATGCATGGCATATCCCTGGGATGTGACCTTGTTCTTCAGAATCGGCCTGTAATAAAACAGGATGTCCGGTCCGTGGAGACCGATGTCAAAAAGTTCTCTTTTATTCTCGATGGAGTTCTGGAGCGGCCTGGGAAGGGCGCTCATGACTTCCTCGCCAAATTTATAATGTGCATATGTGGTCGGCATATAAAAAACCTCTTTTCCGTATCAGATTTTCCTTTTTCCACCGGTCTTTTGACGCAATAGAAAAGGCTCCGGCGGATCTCCGCCGTGATTATATATTATCACATATTCTGTATAAAAAAACTATCCTGTCAAAGAAAAATTTATGTTAAAAGTGTCCTCTGTTTTTCTTGACTTTTTCTTACGGTGAGACTATATTATATTATGTGTTTACACACAGACCATACGGGCTTGTACTGGTTTCGACAGGGATCTCGAAGATGGAGAAGCTATCCGCAGGCTGATGCGTTAAATCGCAAACTTAAAATTAAACGCTAACGACAATTACGAATTAGCTGCAGCCTAAATGCTGCATGTCGCTCCTGACGCACTCACACGTCGGGAATCCGGCATCAAACATGTGAGAAACGACGACGGCAAAGCTTTGAGCCGCCGGGCGTATCATGAAGCTACTGAACCCGCAAGGATGTTCGTTTCCGTGCGGCAGAGGGAATGTTAAAGAACGGACTATGATAGTAGAAGTACATGGGACAGGTTTTTGGACGCGGGTTCGATTCCCGCCAGGTCCACTCGCATCGTGGAAACAGATTTTTATATGATGCAGTAGATCAAAAAGATTTATAAGATGGAAACATAGCTCAGCTGGGAGAGCGCTCGCCTGACTAGCGGGAGGTCATGGGTTCGAGCCCCGTTGTTTCCATTATGGGGTATTAGCGCAGTTGGGAGCGCGCCACATTCGCATTGTGGAGGCCACGGGTTCGAATCCCGTATACTCCAGTTTTTTAAGAAACCGCGAGTTTATGGGAAATGCCGATAAAGCCCGTAAATACGCGGTTTTCTCTATTTTATTTATTTTAGAATAATTCTCAAATACGATAATTTTTCTAAAAAAATGCAACACAATGCAATATGAAATGCAATACGCCGCAACATAAAAACATAATGAAGATGATGCAATATTCTCCCCGGAGCTAAAGCCCCGGGGATATTTTTATGCGATCCAGGCCTGAAGCTTGTCCACAGCGTTTTTCTTGTCTCCTGCATATCCGTCCATTCCGGATCCGGTCTCATCGTCAATCTGTGCAGAGTAGAAACTGTTGTTTCCGATCACAGATACCCTGTAATATACCTTTTTGTATACATAACCGGGCGGAGTGATGTAATAAAGTTCTATCGCAAGGATATCTGACCCATCTCCCAGGCATCCGTTTGCATGGTCGTTAAGGTTGTAGCTGTTGGTAAACGTGATCCACGGCAGCCATCCGGACGCCCTTGTGTAAACGCGCCCCTTAATCGCACCTTTGCTTACCCTCAATCCGAGATATTTCAGAGCCACACCGTCAGCTTTTCCGCACCAGTCAAGCCTGTTCTTGACCTCCGGCCAGTTCTTCCCGCCCGCATTGCAGGCATAAAAGATATCTACATTTCCGAGATTCTTCTTTACCGCAGGTTTTGATGCAGGTTTGGACGTGCTCCCCTCAGGTTTTGTCGTGGCAGATACCGTCTTACCTGTCACGCCCTTTACGATCGCCTGAGCGCATTTGGTTACATTCCAAGCTGCCTGATCCGTCTTATTGTCAACGAAGCAGCACTCCACGAGGATGGCCGTTGCCTTAGTATTACTCAGGACATACAGACCGGTTGTCGCTTTCGCCCCGCGGTTCGGAATCCCAAGCGCCTCAGAGATTGCCGCGCTCACCGCAGCAGCATATGCCTGTCCCGTACTGTCACCAGTGTAATAATACACCTCTACGCCTGTGCCACCGCCGGCATTGAGATGGATGCTGATATCCAGATCTACACTGTGTGCATTACACTTTGCAACGATATTGGCAAGATTTGCTCCCTGTGTCTTTCCTTTATCGTCCGTACAGTCATATACGGTATTACCTGCAGACTTGAGTAAGGAGATTACCTCATTCTTTACTTTTCTGTCCTCTGCAACCTCATCCAGATATTTTCCGGCTCCGGGCACGATACTGTTATGTCCCGCATGTACGTTATACTTTGCCATTACTCTTCACCTCCCGCGTCCTTCTCTGCTTCTGCCAGTTCCTCTGCTGTTGGAGTGACATCAAAATCAAGTTCGATGCAGTCCAGAT
The DNA here is from genome assembly GCA_019120075.1 of Candidatus Mediterraneibacter excrementigallinarum. GTDB lineage: Bacteria > Bacillota > Clostridia > Lachnospirales > Lachnospiraceae > Mediterraneibacter > Mediterraneibacter excrementigallinarum. The sequence continues at coordinate 194 of DWVT01000152.1, read as the reverse complement.
CTTTTTCATTACGTTCTACTGTTTTTTCTTCTGCCATAACTGTTCTCCTTTCTGTTGCGACGTCGCAACAAGAGGGCGATCACTCGCCCCCTGATCTACTCTGTTTTATTGATCTGCTTAATAATCTGGTTCACATATGTACTCAATCCGGCGACTAAGATTCCCTGCACAATCGCCGTAAAAACCGCCATCGC
>DWVT01000151.1 GCA_019120075.1 Candidatus Mediterraneibacter excrementigallinarum | reverse complement strand
GGCAAAAGAATATTCTCAGCATATAATCCACCTAAATCAATAACAATACTTGTTTCATTTAACTTTTGATTTATATGTTTATAATTATCAAGTTGCACTATTTCATCGCCTTTTATAACAAGATACTGATTTCCTATATGATTTCCACTAAGAGAAAAACCGAAGTTGTCTGTTTTAGTAATGTCTGTTATTTTATTGCTATCGCTTTTACCGCACCGATAATAGTTTACTATATTATTTTCTTGAAATTCATTGAATATATTTTCTAAATCTTTTTTCGTTCCAAACACTCGAAGGCTTCTTGAAATCATTTTATTCCCCTATAAAAAGTCTTTACTATATTTATCGTACAAATCGCAAAATACTTCTTCCGCCGTCATAAAAAAAAGTTCTCCTTATTACTTCCAATTATCTGCACGGCAACTTAGGATTTATAAATATTTTCTTTTGATTTATTTGCTGTCCAGTACAATATTTTTTGATGACAACTCGATCAGCTCTTTTTCTATTGTCATACTGTGTATAATATTGATTGAATTTGCAATCGCCCAACGGTAATAATTTTGCTTGTTATTTCATCCCCACTTAGGATTATCCATCAACATATCTATTACATGATGTCTGTCCCATACAGCAGCAATTTCTAAATTCTTACATTCATCATATAAACATGAACGAATTTCGCCTTTATAGTATATGCTCCCTTTTCCTGTTATTTTATCAATAACGCATTTGGGGGGAGCCCATGCCTCGTCCGCATTTTTAAAGCCTTTATGTCCTACTACTTTCCACTTCCCATCGCACAATAAATCCTCATACACACATATAAATCGATAATAACTTACCGTATCAGACAATTCAGAAATATCATTATAAATACCGCAGTAAATTGCCAAAGTATATTCTTTAAACAGTCGTCCATATGCGTTTTTTCCATTAGGAAGAGGTATTTCATAAATATCGCCAAGGTTTAACTTCTTTTTCATTCCGCATTTTTCCATCACTTTCCCTGAATTTGGATTCCTCGGGTCATGATTTGATTCAATCCGATTTACACCTACTACATCAAATAAAAAATCTATAACCGCCTTTAGGGCTTCTGACGTTTTTCATGGGAATATTGATTTACCCAATCTTCTATTACACTTTGGCTTACTTCTTGATTCGAATGAGCCGGCCACACCAGAAATTTTGCTACCTCTTTATCTGATACCCAATTTTTATACATTGCCGCAGCATCTTCATTCACGTACCTTCTTAAAATCAATCTATTTGTCTCTATCCTTTGCGTTCCACAATGTTTCATAAATCTGTCCCTCCTTTTCAACTTCCAATTTATCAATCGTTTTATCTCATCATAGCACACCGAGCGATATTTTAATATTTTTTCGTTGAACCTGCATCTTTTCTTGAAAGAGTATAATAAGGAACCCGAGAATCAAGGCACAATCACCTTGCTTTCTCGGGTTTTCATGTTCTATTTGTTACGCTATTTTATTTTGCACTTTTCAGGATATCCGGTGTTACTTTTCGACAGCCGCGCACTCTCCTGCAATCCTGCCGCTGGCCCAGGCCCACTGCAGATTATACCCTCCGCACATGCCATCCACATCCAGGATCTCTCCTGCAAAATACAATCCCGGTATATACAGCGACTCCAGCGTCTCCGGATTTACTTCCGATGTATCAATCCCTCCGCAGCAGACCTGTGCCTGATCAAAAGAATTTGTGCCTGTGACTGTGACCCGGAAGTTCTTGATCTGGCTGCACAAAGACACGAGTTCTGTGTCTGAGAGAGCGCCTGCACGGCTGTCGCGGCGAATCCCTGAAAGACGGATCCAGAGATCGGATAATTTTTTATGGAAGAGGCCGATGAGGAATTCCTCCCCTGTCTTGTCCGGTCTGGCGGCTGCTCTTGCCTTCAGAAAGACGAGCATCTGCTCGTCCGTGAAGTCCGGCATAAAGTCAAGGACCGCCTCCACCTCTTTTTTCTCATAGAGAGCCCGGGATGCATACCGGCTCACCTGAAAGACGGGAATGCCGGAGATTCCGTAATTTGTCAGCTGAATTTCTCCGGTGTCCCGGGCAAGGCATTCACCGTCTGCAAATACCGAAACCGTTCCGTTTGCTCTGACTCCTGCGATCTGTTTAAAAAAAGAGCCGTCACACCTGAGCTGCACGAGCGCCGGAAGGACGGGGATAATCCGGTGCCCGAGAGTTTTTGCCAAATCGTAACCCGAGCCGTCTGAACCGGAAGACGGCGCCGCTTTGGAGCCGGCGCAGAGGATCACCCTGTCCGCACGGTAAGTCTCTTTATCTGTCCGGATACGGAATCCTTTTTTCCCGGGAAGAATCTCCCGGCAGTGTACGCCGGTGCAGAGATTCACGTTCAGACGTCGAAGCTCCATCCGAAGCGCATCCAGCACGGCAGACGCCTGATCGGAATTAGGGTAGATGTAACCATTCCTGTTTTTGGAGTATACCCCGAGCTGAAGAAAAAAAGAAATCGCGTCCCTAGCGTTAAATTTTCCAACGATCCCCCAGGGAAACAAAGGGTTTTCCGAATGATAACAGATCGGTTCCTGCTGTATGTTTGTAAAGTTGCATCTTCCGTTTCCGGTTGAAAGGATCTTTTTTCCGGCTCTGTCCTTATGCTCAAGAAGCGTAACAGAAGCTCCGGAAGACGCTGCTGAAATAGCAGCCATCATCCCCGACGCCCCTGCCCCGATCACTGCAACGGTTCTCATGGTATTCCTCCTTCTATAAAATCTCAGCTGCTCTGAGCAGATCTTTACAACAGTTTTTCTATGTCCTTTATATCGATCACACCTGCGTCTATCATATTCTGGAGAGACTTCAGGATTCCCAGTTTTGCATGATACCAGGTCAGTCCCCCCTGAAAATATACCGCATAGGGAGGTTTGATCGGTCCGTCTGCAGAAAGTTCGATGGAGGAGCCCTGTACAAAAGCTCCTGCCGCCATGATCACATCGCTGTCATATCCCGGCATCGCCCAAGGCTCCGGATTTACATAGCTGTCAACCGGTGCAGCCGCCTGGATGCCCTGACAGAATGCAATCACTCCTTCCGGACTGCCAAGCGTTACTGCCTGGATGATATCATGCCTGGATTCTGAACCGTTGGGAACGACAGAAAATCCAAGCTGTTCATAAATATTGGCGGCGAAAACCGCTCCCTTTAACGCTCCGCAGACCACTGTCGGAGCAAGGAAGAATCCCTGATAGAAAGACTGCATGACGCCAAGAGACGCGCCTACCTCTTTGCCCAGTCCGGGGGAGGTCAGACGATATGCGCAGTTCTCGATCAGATCGGCTCTTCCGGCAATATATCCTCCGATCGGCGCAAGCCCGCCGCCGGGATTCTTGATCAGTGATCCCACGATCATGTCCGCTCCCACGTCGCTCGGCTCAATGGTCTCAACAAATTCTCCGTAGCAGTTGTCCACCATGCAGATCACATCCGGGCGTCTCTCTTTGATGAAAGCGATCAGCTCTCCGATTTTTTTTACAGAATAGCTGGGCCTTGTCTGATACCCTTTTGATCTCTGGATCGTGACAAGTTTCGTCTTTTCGTTCAGAGCAGCCTCGATAGCAGGATAGTCAAAATAACCGTCTTCAAGAAGATCGACTTGGCGGTAAGAGATGCCGTACTCAGCCAGTGAGCCGTTTGACGGACGGATCCCGATCACTTCCTCCAGCGTATCATATGGCTTTCCCACCGGGGAGAGCAATTCGTCCCCGGGACGCAGATTTGCAGCAAGGGCAAGAGCGAGAGCGTGTGTCCCGCAGGTGATCTGGGGACGGACAAGGGCTGCCTCGGTATGGAATGCAGACGCATATACTGCCTCCAGGGTATCTCTTCCAAGATCATTATATCCGTATCCGCTGACGTAGTTAAAACAGGCTTCACTGACCCGGTTTTCCTGCATGGCATGGATCACTTTAAGCTGATTGTACTCTGCTGTACGGTCGAATTCCTGAAAACGGTCCTTCAGTTTATTCTCCGTACGCTGTCCCAGATCCCAGACCTGCCGGGAGATCCCCATCTGTTCATAGATTTCCTGTATCATTGTATTTTCCATCTTATGATTTTTGTTCCTTTCATCTGTTTTTTCTAATAAGGATTTTATTCCTGTCCGGATCCGTTTCCCGGGATGATATGCTTTTCTGTGAGAATATTCAGCATATAGTCCACTATCTTCTTTTCTTCCTGTCCGGTCTTTTGTCTGTCGATCCAGATCACATCACGCTCCCTGCGGAACCAGGTGAGCTGCCTTTTGGCAAAATGGCGGGTATCCCGTTTGATAATGCGAATTGCTTCATCAAGCGAAATCTCCCCGTCCAGATAAGCGAGCAGTTCCTTGTATCCGAGTCCCTGCATGGACACACTGTCCCTCGCAATCCCTCTGTCTTTCAGAGCGCGGACTTCTTCAAGAAGTCCCTGCTCCATCATTTTGTCCACTCTTCTGTCGATCCGCTCATAAAGTGCTTTTCTATCATCAGTGAGTACAAAATACGCAAAATCATAAGGAGACTGTTTCCTGCGCTCCTGTTCATTGTGCGCCGATATTTTCTGTCCGGTCTTTCTGTTAAATTCCAGAGCCCGGATGACCCTCTTTATATTGTGCGGATGGATCTGCTCTGCAGCTTCGGGATCTGCCTGTTTCAGAAGAGAATGGAGATACTCCGCCCCCTTATCTCCGGCAGTCTGCTCCAGTTCCTCCCGGTAAGAGAAATCGCTGTCATTTTCTGTAAAGTCAATGTCATATAGCAGCGCCTGAATATAGAATCCCGTTCCTCCCACGACGATGGGAATATGTCCGCCGGCATAGATCTTCTGCATCGCAGCTTTTGCCATTTCCTGAAACCGGACTACATTAAACGCTTCCTCCGGTTCCAGCACATCCACCAGATAGTGAGGGATCCCCTGCATCTCGTCCGCTGTGATCTTTGCTGAGCCGATGTCCATATGTCTGTATACCTGCATGGAATCAGCGGAGATGATTTCTCCGCCGACAGCTTTTGCAAGACCGATGGACGCCGCGGTCTTCCCCACCGCGGTCGGCCCGGTCAGTATGATAAGTGGTCTTTTTTCCATTGATATGATCCTCTTGTTATACGATCCTCTTGAATTTCTTTTCCAGTTCCTTTCTGGTCATGGCGATAATCGTCGGGCGCCCGTGGGGACAATGATAGGGATTGTCCAGTGTGAGCAGCTCTCCGATGAGAGCGTCGACTTCCTGTGCGGAGAGCCGGTTATTTCCCTTGACTGCCGCTTTGCAGGACATGGAAGCCACTTTTTCATCGATCAGTTCCGGCGTCATATTGGTCGTGATCCCGTCCGCAAGGTCATCGATCATTTCCATAAGCAGATCCTTCTTTGCGATGCTGAACAGATTATCCGGCACCGCTCTCACTGCATACTCCTCTCCGCCGAAGGGCTCAATCTCAAATCCGATGCGGGCAAACCGGTCCATGTTCTCGTTCAGAAGCTGCGCTTCCTGCATGGTCAGCGTCAGAATGATCGGCGGGCTCAGATACTGGGAGGTAAACTCCCGGTTCTTCATCCCTTTCAGAGTCCGTTCATAGAGGACGCGTTCATGAGCCGCATGCTGGTCTATGATATAAAGACTGTCGTGGAATTCCACAAGCCAGTAGGTGTCAAACACCTGCCCGATCAGTTTATATTCAGCCTTGATCTCACGCTTCAGGAAATTCTCCTCAAAGAGATCCATCTGCTTCGTTTTCGCTTCTTTTACAGGGGGCAGCGCCTCTGTTTTTTCCGGTTGAGCATCTCTATCCACCACATGACGTTCTTCCGGTTCAGGGATATTTCCCGCCGCGGCCTGATGAGCCGCTTCCTGGATCCGTTCGTTCTGTATCTCAGGACGGAAGACTTCATCCTTTTTCGCCACTTCGGCGGAGGAAGAACGATTATGATAGGCAAGAACCCGCTCCCGCATCTTCCTGATGAAATAGTCCTCGTCTTTAACTTCCGGTTCCGTTGTCTGTTCAGTTTCCGGTCCGCTTTTTGACGTTGACATATACGGAACGGGATCCTCCTTTACCGCCTCAGGGATATTTCTTCCTGCCACCGCATCCGTTCTTCCGGTTTCCGGAAGTTTCCCGGCAGCCTCCGGGAGTCTTTCCGCAAGACTGCTGTTTTCCTGCAAAGGAGTCTGGCTTCTCTCCCGCTCTGCTCTTGGCTTCAGCAGAAACGGACTCTTTCCGGCAGCGGAGGAACCGGGATCAGAGGAAGAGACAGGAGACCTGCCGATACAAGGTTCATTCACCGGATCCGGAATCTCCGCCTTCTGGATCAGCTCCGGTTCAAGGAGCGTCCGGTGGACACCTTCAAACACCGTATTGTACACTTCCTGCTGTTTCTGAAAGCGAAGCTCCATCTTTGTGGGATGGACGTTCACATCGATCTCATCCCCGTTTACGTGGAAATGGAGTACTGCAAAGGGAAATTTATGCTGCATGGTAAAATCCCTGTACGCGTCCTCCAGGGATTTGGAGATCATAGGACTCTTTACATATCTTCCATTTACGAAGAAATTCTCAAAATTCCGGTTTCCTCTCGTGATGACCGGCTTACCAAGATAACCTCGGATGTGAAGCCCGTTTTTTTCATAATCAATCTCAATCAGGTTCGCCGCGACATCTCTGCCATATATATTGTAGATCACATCTTTCAATTTCCCGTTTCCAGAGGTCCGGAGTTTTTCCTGTCCGTTATTGATGAACTGGAACGACACCTCAGGATGGGACAGCGCCAGATGCATGAGAAGATCCTGTACATGTCCTGCCTCTGTCATCGGAGTTTTAAGGAATTTCCTTCGTGCCGGTACATTGTAGAAAAGCTGATGTACCAGAAATGTAGTTCCGTTTGGAGCACAGGTCTCCTCGATGGAAACTTCCTTTCCGCCCTCGATCACATACCGTGTTCCAAGTTCCGAATCGGCTGTCTTTGTAATGACCTCTGTCCGGGTCACTGCCGCAATGCTGGACAGCGCCTCTCCCCGGAACCCCAGGGAAGAGATATGGGCAAGATCCTCCACGCTCTGTATCTTGCTGGTAGAATGACGCAGAAAGGCGCTGCGAACTTCCGGACCCGGAATCCCGCAGCCATTGTCCATGATACGGATGAGGGAGATTCCGCCGTCTTTGATCTCAATCTTTACAGAAGTAGATCCTGCATCAATGGCGTTCTCCACCAGTTCTTTTACGATAGAAGCCGGACGCTCGATCACCTCTCCGGCAGCGATCTTGTCGATCGTGATCTGGTCCAGCACCTGAATATGAGGCATATACTTTCTCCTTTTTATGTATTACCAGCGATTCTTGAGTTTATTCTGAAGACGATAGATCGTATTCAGCGCATCGATGGGCGTCAGGTTGCTCACATCGATATTTTTCAGTTCCTCCAGGACATCGTCGTCTTTTACTGTATCAAACAGGGACATCTGAGCGATATCCACCTCGTCATATTTCTTCGGCTTTGGTCTCTTTCGGGATTTGCTGTGTTCTTTCTCGGCAATTTCGCTGACTCTGGCAGTAATATCTTCATCTGCCAGTTCCTCCACAATCTCCTTTGCCCGGTTGATGACCAGGTCCGGCACACCTGCAAGCTTCGCCACCTGGATACCGTAACTCTTATCCGCTCCGCCTTTTACGATCTTTCGGAGGAAAACGATATCATCCCCCTTTTCCTTTACAGCGATGCAGTAATTGTTTACGTTGCTGATCTTGCCTTCCAGCTCGGTCAGCTCGTGATAATGCGTGGCAAACAGAGTCTTGGCACCGAGCAGACGGCTGTCGCTGATGTACTCGACCACAGCCCATGCGATGGAAAGGCCGTCGAAAGTGCTGGTTCCCCGGCCTATTTCGTCCAAAATAAGAAGACTCTTCGAGGTGGCGTTACGAAGAATATTTGCAACCTCCGTCATCTCCACCATAAAAGTACTCTGACCGGAAGCAAGATCATCCGACGCTCCAACTCGGGTAAAGATCCGGTCTGAAATACAGATGTTGGCGCTCTGAGCCGGGACAAACGATCCGACCTGAGCCATCAGGGCGATCAGGGCGGTCTGTCTCATATAAGTAGATTTCCCGGCCATGTTCGGTCCGGTAATGATGGAGATCCGGTGCTTCTTATCGTCCAGATAGGTGTCATTGGAGATAAACATGTCATTGGGGATCATCCGCTCTACAACCGGATGCCGTCCCTCCTTGATGTCAATGACCCCTTTCTCATTGATCTTCGGGCGGACGTAATTGTTCCGCTCTGCAACAAGGGCAAGGGATGCGAACACATCCAGAGCTGCCACCGCCTTTGCAGTCTGCTGGATCCGCTCCACCTGGGAAGCGATGGTATCTCTTACCTCACAGTACAGATCATACTCCAGCGCATAGAGTTTATCCTCTGCGCCCAGGATCATATCCTCAAGTTCTTTGAGCTCAGGGGTGATGTAGCGTTCTGCGTTGGCAAGGGTCTGTTTGCGGGTATAGTAATCCGGCACCAGATCTTTATAGGAATTGGTGACCTCCAGATAATATCCGAACACTTTGTTGTATTTTATCTTCAGGTTTTTGATCCCGGTCTTTTCTCTCTCATCGTTCTCCAGTTTTGCCAGCCAGTCTTTCCCGTCAGATTTGGCACGGCGCAGCTTGTCTACTTCTTCATTGTATCCGTCGCGGATGATATTTCCCTCTTTCATTGCAAGAGGCGGCTCATCCTGGATAGAGCGCTGTACAAGGTCGCAAAGGTCTTCAAGGGAATCCATATCCTGCCAGATCTTTTTCAGCAGCTCGGACTGCATTTCTTCAAGGATATACCGGATCGGCGGCAGCATTTCCAGTGAACTGCGAAATGCGATCAGATCACGGGGATTCGCGGAACCATAGGTGATCTTTGTGATCAGACGTTCCAGGTCATAGACCGGAGAGAGATACTCCCGGATCTCTTCTCGGGAGATAGCCTGGTTCTTCAGTTCCTCCACGGCGTCCAGACGGCGCTGGATCTCCGCCTTATCGATTAGAGGCTGTTCTACGTATTTTCTCAGTGTTCTCGCGCCCATAGCAGTCTTTGTCTTGTCCAGTACCCAGAGAAGGGAGCCCCTTTTCTGCTTCTCCCGGAGAGTCTCGCACAACTCCAGGTTCCGCCTGGTAGCGCTGTCCAGCATCATATATTTCCCGGTGGCATAGGGTGTGATATGAGTCAGGTTGGACAGATCGTTCTTCTGCGTCTCCAGAAGATACTGAAGAAGTGCTCCGGCACTGATGATCCCGCAGTCATAATCGGCAAGCCCCAGCCCTGCAAAAGAAGATACTTTGAAGTGCTCCAGCAGCTTATCCTTGCATAGTTTATCGTCAAAATACCAGGAATCAAGAGAATAGATCGTGATCCCCAGACGGTCTCTGAGATCGTCCAGATCCATTCCGCTCATATAGAACGCTTCGTTGCAGATGATCTCAGAAGGAAGAAAACGGTTGATCTCATCCAGAAGCTTCCCGCTGTCCGGCAGTTCTGTCACAAAATAGTCTCCTGTCGTGATATCAGCGACAGAAATGCCGTACCGGTCCGCAATATAAACGATACACATGATGTAATTGTTCTTCGACTCATCCAGCGCCTGGGGGTCCAGATTCGTTCCGGGTGTGACGATCCGCACAACTTCCCGCTTGACCAGTCCCTTTGCAAGCTTTGGATCCTCCATCTGCTCACAGATTGCTACTTTATATCCTTTGGATACCAGTTTGTTCAGATAACTGTCCACAGCATGATAAGGGACACCACACATGGGTGCCCTTTCCTCCTGCCCGCAGTTTTTTCCGGTCAGCGTGATCTCAAGTTCCCGGGATGCGGTCAGCGCATCATCGAAAAACATCTCATAAAAATCGCCTAATCTATAGAACAGAATGCAGTCCTGATATTGAGATTTCGTCTCCATATACTGTTTCATCATTGGTGTTAATTCAGCCACATTCTTACTCCTTTACATTTACGTTTTCTCTTTTCGTGATAGTATAACATTTTTGCAGGATCAGTTCAATAACTGAAATTGGATGAATTTTCTCACAGCACATGAAAATGGGGGGACTCCTCCCCATAAAGAAAATGGAGCAGATATCCGCTCATAAGTATCCCCGCTGCGCATAATCCGGAAAAGATCACGGCAAAAGGAAGGCAGATCTGCCCCATGAACTGAAACGGCATTCCGGTATAGTCCCAGACATTCCAGTGCATGATCTTATTGACGATGATCCCGGTGATAAATTCGCCGGAAACCACAAAGATAACACACCATACCACCTGCTTCCACAGAGGCGCGCTCCAGTGGGTCCAGATTCCCTGCTGGGCGCAGAAGATCAGGCAGAACCCGCCCAGCACGAACATGGACCAGTGGGAAAAGCCACGGAAAAACACTTCAAATGCGTAGTAGAATGAGCCTCCGAGAGCCCACAGCAGCAGGTACTCACTTAATTTCTTCACAAAACTTCCTCCTTACGTAAACGTACGATCGTGCAGGATTAGTTTTGCCTCTTCCGGTTCTTTTATTCCCGGTGCCATTTCTTTCCGGCGGAGCCGGTAAGACACATCTGCCAGGTACTCACAAAATAGCACAGGAGCAGACCAAGAAGGATCAACGCTATCGCACCGGTCTGTACTGCCAGTTCCGCCTTTCCGATATAAGCGCTGATCTGTGCCCGGTACATCCGGAAGAAATAGCCCATTACCACAGCTGATACTGCCCCGCTGATCAGCACCGGGATCCCGAACCAGACTCCAAGCTGCATCAGGATGATCCTGCTGATGTGAGAATCTTCAACGCCCAGGTCTCTGAGCACACTGAACCGGTATTTCCAGTCAGGCAGATCCGAGAGCTGCTGCAGTGCGAGGATGGTAAAACAGATCACAAGGAGGACAACGGCGCCGTATGTCATGGCAGCCCTCAGGATGAATGTCATTGCCGTGGTGCTGTTGATCTGCTGGGAACTTGTCCGGATATAATAATGTGTTCCCTGTTCTGTCTCCGGGTAGATCTCACTGAAGATCTGCTCAAGTTCCAGTGCTTTTTCAAGAGGGACCGTCTCTTCTGTCGTGATATACCGGTTCCGGTTTACTGCGAGAAGGTTTTCGCATATGCTGTCCGGGAAGACATAGACAAGATCCGTGTAAGTATTATAAAGGGTCTCGCCCAGGGCAAAATCATGGATTCCTTCCTCGGAGAGTTTCAGCCTTCCCCCATCTGTGGCCAGTTCCCGGTGGCCGGCGAGGAATTCCTTTTTTGTCTCTTCCGCAGCGATGGACTGCCACTGCGTCGTAAACTCATCATCGCCAAGAGTGATCGGCTCGTATCCCCGCATGGTCAGCAGATGATTGTAATCCGACAGGGCGATGGCTGCGACAGGAAAATCATATTTGACCCTCTGGTCAAACTCATCACGAACCGGCAGATACAGGCTGAAAGTACAGTCATCCTTTATCTTGATCTTCTGTTCTTCCAGATAAGCTGTCACAAATTCATAATTATCATCCGGAAGTCCCGACTCTTCATAGGTATCATTATATTGTGTGCTGATCTGGATATCATATACGGAACGCTGCGCCAGATATCCGTCCGCCCATCCTGCCAGAAAAGGAACTGCAAGAAAAAGACATATGGAAAGCGTCAGGGTGATACAGATCAGTGTAACAGTCTTAGTTGTCGTCCTCAGTTTCGAAATGATCTGACCGAAAAGAAACAGATTCTCCCCTCGGTACCGGATCTTCGGAAATCTTTCTTTTACCATGCAGATGACGTCGTTTGCCAGATAGATCAGCGCACAGATAAAGTAAATGATATCCGCGATCAGAAACATCATATACTGGTTCAGTGTTCCCGCTCCCGTGGGCAAATAAAAGTCAATGCTCACCGGTGACACGACAGCTGCCGCACAGGCTGAAGCAAGAGAGAGAAAGATCCATCCTGCGATCAGGACGCGAAAACTTCTCTCCCGCTTTTTCTTTCCCACTCTTCTTCCCGGCATCGTCAGCCAGAGAGCTCCGTATAGAAGCGCTGCTCCGGGGAAAAGGATATTGAAACCAAACATCAGATGGACCGGAAGGGCATAGCGGGGATCCCAGTAAAAATAAGCTTTGGATATTCCTGTGGCAGTCATCCAGCACAGCAGGATTCCGTAGAGAAGCGTGAGCACCGGCATCCATCCGCTCTTACGGAAATCCTCTTCGTTCTTCCTTTCCGCATGGAGCATGTCAATGACCGGAATCTTCCGGATCATCCGGGTATTCCAGGCTCCCATGATCAGGTATGCCAGAAGAAAAATCAGAAGGGTCAGTACTGCAGTGTCCGGAAACAGTGTCCAGGTCAGACGGAACGGCCTTCCGTAGGAGTTCAGGAGCATCGCCGTGATAAACTGGGATCCAAGCATTCCCAGCAGGATCCCGCAGACCACGGAGAGAAGCCCCATGATAAGAGTTTCTGCAAAAAACAATGCTGCCGTGACGCCCCGCTCCATCCCCATGATAGTCTGAAGCGCAAATTCTTTCTGTCTGCGCCGGATCATATACCGGTTTACATACCAGATCAGAAAGAAAAGGAGCAGAGACACAAGACAGATCGCCAGTTTCATACCGTCGCTCATGAACTCCAGATCATACTCCACTCCCAGATCGGGATCATAGTATCGGCTCGTGACCGAAAGGAAACCATAGAACAGAGTAACGCACAGTGTCATGGTGACAAAATAGATCAGGTAATCCCTTGCGGAACGCTTCGCATTTCTCAGGATCATTCTAAAGTACAGCATCCGGACCGCCTCCCATCATCGTGAGTACATCCAGGATCCGGTCGAAGAACTCTTTACGGGATGCGCTTCCCCTTCGGATCTCCGTAAAGATCTCTCCGTCCCTCAGAAACAGGATCCGTTTCGCATAGCTTGCGGAAAACGAGTCGTGTGTCACCATCAGGATCGTGGCGCCCAGCTGTTCGTTCATCCCGCTGATGGTCCCAAGGAGCATCCGGGAAGAATGACTGTCCAGCGCTCCGGTAGGTTCATCGGCAAGGATCAGCTTCGGATGGTTTACCACAGCCCGGGCGCAGGCGCACCGCTGCTTCTGCCCTCCCGAGACCTGCCAGGGATACCTGTCAAGGAGTTCTTCGATGTTCAGTCTCCGGGCAATCTCTCTGACCCGCCCTTCTACTTCTCCTGACGGAACTTTGCTGATGGTCAGAGCCAGGGCAATATTTTCCGATATAGTCAGCGTATCCAGAAGATTAAAATCCTGAAAGATAAATCCCAGGTTTTCCCTGCGGAACCGTGCGATCTCCTTTTCCCTTATCTCTGTCACATCCTGTTCGCTCAGAAAGATATGTCCCGCACTCACTGTATCGATGGTGGAAATACAGTTTAAAAGCGTGGTCTTTCCGGAGCCGGAAGCGCCCATGATAGCCAGGAACTCGCCCTCCTCCACCGAAAAACTGATATCCCGGATCGCCTTTGTGATATTTCCGCCGTTTCCGTAGTATTTCTGTATATGCTCAAGCCGCAGTACTTCTCTCATATCAATCCCTCCCGCTGTCGTTTTTCAGATCAGATCCTGCTGACGATATGATCATACCAGCGACAGCACATAGTTTGTATCTTCTTTTCTAACGAAAATCTAACAGAAATGTAAGAAGTGCAGGACCGGCGTTTCAGTCCTGCACCTGATGGATCAGATGATTCAGATAAAAGATCAGTGTTACCGTAGTTCCGCTACTCTCCCCTTCCGCCGGTTCTGTGCCCGCCGGTTCCGTCCCCGCCGATTCGATTCGGATTCCGATTCCCAGCTTGTCACAGAGTTTCCGGCAAAGATACAGTCCCAGTCCGGTAGAGTGAAGGACGTTTCGCCCGTTCTGTCCGGTAAACCCTTTCTCAAAGACGCGGGGAAGATCCGCGGCGTCAATGCCGATCCCGTTATCCTGTACGGAAAGGGTCACATACTCTCCCTTGTCCTCGACCAGGAAATGGATCACCGGCTTTTCACTCCGATATTTTACCGCATTGACAATGAACTGATCCAGGATGAACCGGAGCCATTTCTCATCGGAACAGACACAGAGATCGTTCTCCGGAAGTTTCAGAACAACCTGATTCTGCATCAGCAGATATTTGTTGTCCGCAACAGCGTCGTGGAGCACATCTAAAAGCCGGATTTCCCGGATGAGATAATCGTTCTGCGTATTTTCGCTCCGGGCATAGTAAAGGCTCTGCTCTGTATATTGTGTGATCTCCTCCACCTCACCCATAATTTCACGTGTGAGATCCGAACGGTTGTTGTCGCAGAGAAGCCGGATCGCGGTGATCGGCGTCTTGATCTCATGGATCCACTGTTCAATATATTCTCTGTACTTGTTTCTCTCCCGTCTCCCGTTTTCGACCTGCTCCAGCATGGACCGCTCCGCCATCTTTAAGATCTGCCAGTACACCTGGTCTTCCGCCCGTTTCGGCTTCTCCATCACTTCCGGGATCAGATACCGTTCCTCCAGCCCTTCTGCCATTCTGAGCAGGCGGTCATAACGGCGCTTTGCGGAAATAAAAGACAGGGATAGCCCGATACACAGGATCAGAGTCCAGATGATCAGGATAAAAACGATAGTGTCCCGTGTACTTCCACTGAGCAGGAGAAAAACAGAGAGGGCAGCCATGCAGAGAAGATTTGTCAGGAGAAAAGGAATCCTGTTTTTCAGCCATTGTTTTCCACTCATATGAGATACCCCTGCCTGTGTTTCGTCCGGATAAAATCTGTCAGACCGATGCCGGCGAGCTTCTCGCGGATCCGGTTGATATTGACGCTGAGTGCATTGTCGTCCACATAGAGCCTGCTGTCCCAGAGATAATCTATGATATCCGCCCGGGAGCAGATCACACCGGCGTGGGTAAAGAGATAGTACAGGATCTTCTGCTCGTTTTTTGTAAGTTCCACCTTCCGGTCATCATATTCCAGAGTCCCCTCTTCCGGATGGAGAACGGCGCCATGCCAGGAAAGCCCTTCGTTCTGCCGCCCTGGCCATGCCCTCTTCAGCAGCGAACGGATCTTCGCAAGCAGGATCGCCGTGTTGTAGGGCTTAGTGATAAACGCGTCTCCTCCAAGCATAATACTGTTCAGTTCATCCATATCGGTATTGCTGCTGGTCACAAAGATGACCGGCACATCGGAAAAACTACGGATTTCCGAGCAGAGGTAAAATCCGCTCTTTCCAGGCAGTTTGATATCCAGCAGGATCAGGTGGGGATCCTCGTCTTTTACCTGACAGACCGTCCTCTCAAAATCCGTCACCACACGGGGCAGGAAGCCGTTGCCCCTGAGCAGCGTCTCCAGCTCTGTCCGTATGACCGGGTCGTCTTCTATGATCATGATCTTTTCAGGCACTTCTCTCATCTCCCTTGCGCATTTTACTCGGCTACAGTTTATCCAGTTTTCCTCTCTCAGCCCCTTCTCCTCATATATCAGACCATTTTTCCTATATAGTAGAAGCCATGACACTCATCCAGGCTGACATCTACCAGTTTCCCGATCAGGGACTCATCCCCCGGGAAATGAACCAACAGGTTGTTGCTCAGGCGCCCGGTCATCAGATGCTCGTCGTGATCGTTGCGGCACTCCACTAGAGCGGTCTGGATCGTCCCCTCGTGGACAGCACAGACTTCCGCTGAGATATCCTGGACTTCCTTCAGAAGGCGGTTGAATCTGTCTTTTACCACCTCTTCCGGCACCTGGTCTTCCATCACAGCAGCAGGCGTCCCGCTGCGCTTGGAATAGATGAAGGTGAAAGCGCTGTCATAGCGGACTTTTCTCACCACATCCAGTGTCTCCTGGAAGTCTTCTTCCGTCTCACCCGGGAACCCGACAATGATATCCGTTGTCAGAGAGATATCCGACACTGCGGCGCGGATCTTGTCCACCAGGGCAAGATACTGTTCTTTTGTATATCTCCGGTTCATCTTCTGCAGGATACGGCTGCTTCCCGACTGGACCGGAAGATGGAGATGTTTACAGATCTTTTTCGAATTTCCCATTACTTCGATCAGTTCATCAGAGAGATCCTTCGGGTGGGACGTCATGAAGCGGATCCGCTCCAGCCCGTCGATCTTCTCGATCTCTTTCAGAAGCTGGGCAAACGTCATGGGCTCCTCAAGATTCTTCCCGTAGGAGTTCACATTCTGCCCCAGGAGCATGACTTCTACGACTCCGTCCGCCACCAGGCGCTCGATCTCACGGATGATCGCTTTCGGATCTCTGCTCCTCTCCCGTCCGCGGACATAGGGAACGATACAGTAACTGCAGAAGTTGTTGCACCCGAACATGATATTGACGCCGGATTTGAAGGAATATTTCCGTTCTACCGGCAGATCCTCTACAATCTTGTCTGTGTCTTTCCAGATATCGATGACCGTCCGGTCCGACTCAAGCCGTGTGGCGAGAAGCTCCGCAAATTTATAGATGTTGTGCGTCCCGAAGATCAGATCCACAAAGCGGTAACTCTTCTTCAGTTTCTCCACCACATGGGGCTCCTGCATCATGCATCCGCACAGCCCGATCATCATATACGGATTCTTCTTTTTTGCCCTTCCAAGCTGACCGAGACGGCCGTATACTCTCTGGTTTGCATTCTCACGGACCGTACAGGTGTTGTAAATGACGAAGTCGGCTTTTTCCTCTTCCGGCTCCTCCACATATCCTACCTGTTCCAGGATGCCGACAAGTTTTTCGGAGTCCCGGGCATTCATCTGGCAGCCGAAGGTGGTAACGCAGAATGTGAGAGGACGTCCTGCCTTTGCGGAAAGCTTTGCAAGGTCACGTTTCGCCCTCTCTATAAAATAATACTGTCTCTGCGGCTCGTCTGCCGGCGGCGCTGAATTTAAATCAATCTTATCCAAATT
>DWVT01000150.1 GCA_019120075.1 Candidatus Mediterraneibacter excrementigallinarum | reverse complement strand
AGGATATCCGACCTGTGCAGGATGTTTCTGTAAAACGATGCCGATAAGTACTTAAAATCACCGGAAGTGTCCAAAGGTACATTCCAGGATTGTAAGCGGTCGCCAAGGTCTCGGGCACGCCCGGACTTTGGGCTCGTCGCCATTGCAAAAAATGCCCCCTGTACGAAATCTTCCGTTACAGGGAGCACTATTTTTCATTATGTTTTCTGTCAGCTTTCGGAAAGCCTGTTCTTACAGATCAACCTCTCCGGTCGTATCGCCATTGACAACATAATATGCCTTGGACTCTTCCGGTTTCAGATAGATCTTAACATCTTTCATATCGCCGACTTTGTTCTTCAGCACTTTTGTCCAGATCTCTTTCACTTTCTGAAGGATCTCTTTATCGGAATACTCTTTTCCGTAGAACTGCAGGTACATCTCTGTCTTAAGTTCAGCCTTCTTTGCCGGAGCTTTCTTTGCTGTTGTCTTCTTCGCTGCCGGTTTCGCCGCTGTTTTCTTCGCCGGTGCCTTCTTTGCAGTTGTTGTCTTCTCTGCTGCCTTTTCCTCTGGTGTATCTACTAAAACTCCTGCTTTTGTCTCAAGCTGCTTTGTCGTATCTTTCTTTGTCTCGATTGCTTTTGCAGCCGGTTTCTCAGCTTTCGCTGCCGGTTTCTCTGCCTTTGCTGCAGCCGGTTTTACTGCTTCTTTCTTCTCAGCAGCCACTTTTTCTGTAGATGCTTTTTTTACTGCCATACTTGTTCCCTCCTAAAATAATACACCCAAGTATTTCGGCACTGACTTTTTTCTGTTATGCTGTTGTCAGCACCGCTTAGAAATTCACCTTTTTACCTCGAAGTTCCAACGAGATTGTACCTCATTTTTCTGGAAACGTCAAATTTTTTTGTTTCCTGTCCCGCTTCCATCCTTTTTCTGATATCCTCTGAAAAACTCCGTCAGCCCGTTCAGGGTCTTCAGCAGGACCGGTATTTCATCCTCGTCCAGCTTCTCGAGCACCGCATTGGTCATCTGCATATGATAATCTTTATGATGTTCATACGCTTTTACCCCTTTCGGAGTAAGCCCGATGAAAACAACTCTCCTGTCTTCATCGCTCCGTTTTCTCACCACATATTTCTTATTCACCAGACCGTTGACAGCAGTAGTCAGAGATCCCGCGGTGATGCCAAGCTTTTTCGCCACCATGGACATGGTGTTCCTGCCGGACAGGCCGATTGCTTCGATGATATGCATATCATTGTTCGTGATATCACGGAACTCTTCGGTTATGATAGCCTCTTCCTCCAGTTTCCATATTTCATTGAACAGATTGACCAGAATATCATTTATGGTCTCATATGCATCCATTCAAAGTTCTCCTTTCTGTCTCTTCGTCCGGACTGTAAACACCGCCCTGCATGCACACTCTCTTTCCGAGGCGGTGCGGACTATAACCTCTATATGGCAAAAAGTTCCTGGACTACATCTCTCACCGTCTCGATCTTCTCTGCACGATATGCCTTCGCGCCGCAGAAGAGCAGTGCATTTTCTATGTTACCTTTCACCGCGTTGATCAGACCGTCCGTGATACAGTACGGTATGTTCGCCGGATCGCATTTCGCAAGGCATCTGTGACAGGGACTGTGGGGTACCTTTTCTCCCCCCATGACCCGTTCCATGAAATTGTTCATGATTGCTCTTCCCGGCATTCCAACCGGGCTTTTCACAATCTTAATGTCTTCCTTTGTCGCGTTGATATACGCTTCTTTATAGCGGATATCCGCGTCGCATTCCTCGGTTGTGACAAATCTCGTCGCCACCTGCACTCCGTCCGCTCCCAGCGCAAGGATTCGCTTTACATCGGAACTGTCATAAATCCCCCCGGCGACGACCACCGGGATCTCGACATTATATTTCTCGCCGTAAGACTTTACCGTGGCAATGATCTTGCGGATCTCTTCCGCATAGGATTCTTCCGTATAACTCTCTACTTCCTCTTTTTTAAATCCCAGATGTCCGCCCGCTTCCGGACCTTCTATGACAACAAGGTCCGCCGTGCGTTTGTACTTTCTGTCCCAGTATTTCAGGATCACATGAGCGGATTTATCCGTGGAAACGATGGGCGCGATCTTTGTGGAGCTCCCCTCTGTCAGGGCAGGAAGATCTGTGGGAAGTCCTGCGCCGGAAATAATGATATCGGCTCCCGCCTTCACCGCTGCTTTGACGTGAGCGGCATGCTCTTTCAGCGCAGTCATCACATTATAACCGATGATACCGTCCGGCGAGATCTCACGGGCTTTTTTCATTTCTTTCTCGATCGCGGCCAGATTTGCTTTCGCCGGATCCTGATCAAAATATGGCTCCCGGTATCCGATCTGAGCAGAGGATATGATCCCGATGCCGCCTTCCTTCGCCACGGAACCTGCCAGTCTGCCCAGGCTGATCCCCACGCCCATCCCCCCCTGGATCAGGGGGACTTTTGTCAGTTTTTCACCTATTTTCAGATTTTTCATATCTATCCCCAATTTATGAGCTCACGCCTGACGTCTTACATACGGCGGAATCTCTGATATCTCTTTTCAACCAGCTCTTCAACACCCAGTTTGGTGTATCTTTCTATGAAATCCATGATCTGGACTTCCAGTTCTCCGCAGACCGGTTCCATATTTTCATCTGTGAAATTCTCCGGTTCCGCGATCACCTGCTCCACAATGCCAAGGCGCTTCAGATCTCCGGCGGTCAGCTTCATGACTTCCGCCGCTTCACTGGCCCGCTTGCTGTCCTTCCAGAGGATACTCGCGAATCCTTCCGGTGAGAGTACGGAATAGATGGAGTTCTCCAGCATCCATACCTCATCCGCAACTGCCATGGCGAGCGCTCCTCCGCTGCCTCCTTCTCCGATGACCACAGAGAGTACCGGCACTTTCAGCCCGGACAGTTCGAAGAGATTTCTGGCGATCGCCTCGCCCTGTCCTCTCTCCTCTGCCTCCAGTCCGCAGAACGCTCCCGGCGTATCTACAAAACAGATCACCGGACGATGGAATTTTTCCGCCTGCTTCATAAGGCGCAGCGCCTTGCGGTATCCGTCCGGAGAAGGCATGGAAAAGTTCCGGTCCAGATTTTCCTTCGTCGTCTTTCCCTTTGCCTGGGCAATGACAGTCACAGGCATTCCGTGGAACCGCGCGATCCCGCCGACGATTGCATGATCATCCTTAAAATAGCGGTCTCCGTGAAACTCCATAAAATCTGTAAACAGTGCATCGATATAATCCGTTCCTACCGGACGGTCCTTCTTTCTTGAAAGCTGTACTCTGTCCCAGGCGCTTAAGGATTCATCCTGCTGAGCCTTCTCAAATGACTCGGATGCAGCTCTGAGTTCATGATCCTTAAACCCTTTCTCCGCATGCGCAGAAAGAATCTGGGTGAGCACGTCCTTCATCTCTTCCCTCTCCACGATCCGGTCAACAAATCCATGATCCAGAAGGAACTCAGAACGCTGGAATCCCTTCGGGAGTTTCTGTCCTATGGTCTGCTCAATAACCCTGGGACCGGCAAATCCGATGAGTGCCTTGGGCTCCGCCAGGATGATGTCTCCCAGCATTGCAAAGCTCGCGGTGACACCTCCCGTAGTGGGATCCGTCAGAACAGAAATATAAAGCTGTCCCGCGTCACTGTGGCGCTTGAGCGCAGCGGAAGTCTTTTCCATCTGCATCAGGGAAACGATGCCCTCCTGCATCCTCGCTCCTCCGGAACAGGCAAATATGATCACCGGAAGCTTCTCCGCTGTCGCGCGCTCAACCGCACGGGTGATCTTCTCCCCGACGATCCAGCCCATGCTGGCCATCAGGAACCTTCCATCACATACCCCAATCACAGCCGGATTCCCATTGATGGTGATCTTTCCCGTCACAACCGCCTCATTCAGCCGTGTCCTCTCCTTCAGAGACTTTACCTTTTCCTCGTATCCCTTGAAATCAAGCGGATTGACAAAATCCATCTCCTTGTCCCATTCTTCAAAGGAGCCTTCATCCGCCAGCATCTCTACTCTTCTGTATGCATGCACCCGGAAATATCCATGGCACTTCGGACAGATATAATATCCGTTTTTCACATCTTCCGCAATGATCGCCGCACCGCACTTGTTACATTTCCTGAGGAGCCCTTCCGGTACTTCCGGACGGGAGTTCCGAAGAGAAATATAATGCGCGCGCTGGCTGGTCTTCTTAAACATATTCTGCAATTTCATCTGAGACTACCTCCTGGAAGCCTGTCGTTTGCAAGGGGACCTGTCCCTCTGCAAAAGGGTCAGGCCCTTTTACTCGCCGTTTTCTGAATGTTCTGACATCTGTGCTATAAACTCGATATCGATATTACCGGATATGAAATCCGGATTGTTCAGGATCTCATACTGATAATCCACGTTCGTATCAATTCCTTCTATGATGACTTCGCCCAGCGCGCTTCGCATCTTGCGGATCGCCTCGTTCCTGTTCTTGGCATGCACGATCAGCTTCGCCAGCATGGAATCATAGTAGGGCGGCACCGTGTATCCACTGTAAATTGCGGAGTCGATACGCACTCCTTTTCCGCCCGGAAGATACATATCGGTGATCGTTCCCGGGGAAGGCCTGAAGTTCTTTTCCGGATTCTCGGCATTGATCCTGCATTCAATGGCATGTCCTGTAATATGCACATCCTCCTGCTTATAGCTTAAAGGCCGTCCGTCCGCGATACGGATCTGCTCTTTGACCAGATCGATTCCTGTTACCCATTCTGTCACCGGATGTTCTACCTGGATCCTGGTGTTCATTTCCATAAAATAGAAGTTTCCGTTCTTCTCAAGAAGGAACTCAATGGTCCCGGCATTGGTATAGTGCGCCGCCTTCGCAGCCTTCACCGCAGCCTCCCCCATCTTTTCACGCAGTTCCGGCGTCAGGGCAATGGAAGGAGATTCCTCTATCATCTTCTGATGATTTCTCTGGATAGAGCAGTCACGCTCTCCCAGATGGATCACATTTCCATGCTTGTCCGCCATGATCTGGAACTCGATGTGGCGCGGGTGCTGAACAAAATGTTCGATATACATGGTGTTGTCGCCAAATGCCATCTGCGCTTCTTTCTGCGCCGTCTTAAAACTGTTCTCAAACTCGTCGGGAGTCTCAGCGACACGCATTCCTTTTCCGCCGCCTCCGAGAGCCGCCTTGACGATGACCGGATATCCGATCCCGGCCGCGATCCTGGCGCCTTCCTCTGCGTCATAGATAGGATCCTTGCTTCCCGGGATGACCGGAACGCCTGCGTTCATCATGGTATTCCTTGCCTCGGATTTATTACCCAGCTTCCGGATCACTTCAGAATCCGGTCCGATAAATGTAATATTGCACTGCTCGCACAGTTCCGCGAATCTGCTGTTCTCAGAGAGAAATCCGAATCCGGGATGGATGGCGTCCGCTCCGGAAACCAGTGTGGCGCTGATGATATTCTGCATGTTCAGATAGCTCTCGGAAGAGGGCGCCGGTCCGATACAGATTGCTTCATCCGCAAGCTGTGTATGCAGTGCTTCTCTGTCCGCCTCAGAATAAACAGCCACCGTCTCGATTCCCATCTCACGGCATGCCCGGATGATCCTGACCGCGATCTCTCCGCGGTTTGCGATTAAAACCTTTCCAATCATTTTTATGCTACTCCCCTACCATAAATGTCAGTTCTGCGGTAACAACTACTTTTCCGTCCACATAAGCGGTAGCCTGTCCCACTCCGACAGGTCCCTTGCTCTTGATGATCTTTGTCTCAAGCTTCAGCGTATCTCCCGGGAATACCATTCCCTTAAAACGGCATTTCTGCACTCCGCCGAAAAATGCGATCTTGCCCTTGTTCTCCGACATGCTCAAGATAGCTACGGCTCCGGTCTGCGCCAGAGCCTCAAGGATCAGCACGCCCGGCATCACTGCCTTCTGCGGAAAATGTCCGCGGAAGAAATCTTCTCTGTATGTCACTGCTTTGTATCCCACCGCATACTGTCCCGGCTCATAATCCTCGATCCTGTCGAGAAGGAGGAACGGATGTCTGTGAGGAATAATCTCCTGGATCTGTTCTACATTCAAACTGTTCATGATCTATGCACCTCTTTTTTTACCTGAGTACTTATTGTCTCTATACCGGATATGCGGATAAAAATATCCGCATATCTGATCTCATTTCTGATATTTTATTGTGCGTCCCAAAGTCATGCCTGTCCGCGCAAGAGCAGCCCTCATGACTTTTTGACGCCTGTGATACCGGCTTTCTCCGTGCTTACGCACTCTCACAAGCCTCAAAACATCATTTTATTACGAAGAGCGGCTGACCGTACTCTACAGCCTGACCATTCTCTACAAGGATCTCTGCCACTGTTCCCGTGAAATCACTCTCGATCTCATTCATCAGTTTCATGGCTTCCACGATGGCAAGTACCTGACCCTCTTTCACACTGTCGCCCACTTTGACGAAGGGCTCTGCATCTTCAGCCGGAGCCGCGTAGAAAGTTCCAACCAGAGGAGATTTTACGATATTTCCTGCCGGAGCCTCCTCTGCTGCGGACGCCTCACCTGCTGCAGGTGCTGCTTCCTGTGCCGGAGCCAGCGGAGCCGGTGCTGCAGGCGCAGCCGGGATTACTGCCGGAGCTGCCTGTACAACTGCCGGAGCCGCAACCGGCGCCTGAACCTGTACGATCTTTCCTTCTGTCTTTTTCAGGGAAAGTTTTACCCCGTCTTCCTCATATTTAAACTCTGTAAGTTCAGAATCTGAAACAGCCTGGATAAGCTGTAATACC
>DWVT01000149.1 GCA_019120075.1 Candidatus Mediterraneibacter excrementigallinarum | reverse complement strand
TCCGGCTCCTCCGGTTCTTGTGCAGGCTCTTCTTCCACCACTGCGGGTTCCGCTTCTTCCGGCTTCTTTGAGCATCCCGGGATCATCGTTCCGACGAGTGCGAGCGCCAGCAGCACTGCCAGTTTCCTCTTCATATTTAACATCCCCTTTCCCTTTGAGATCCGCAAAGCTTCCTATCCGGATCTGCTCTGCTGTTTTCACATTAGCTTCTAAAGTATATCACACTTCCATATATTATGCCACCCATTGACTGATCACTGAAAATAAACCCTGGCTTTTCCTTCATCAAAGTATTTTTTATCAATCGTGCACTCACATCATCCTCACTTATTGATATGTCAAACTGCCTGTCCCCGATGACCAACCCGCCCCTTGACACGTTTGTCACATCATGAAATCCTATGGTAAAAAGATTCCTGATCTGCCTTCCTCCAAATCGGCAGACTGAGAAACAGCGGAAGCCCCAGTGCAAAAATATAGACGTATCGGAGACTGAACGCCACCGGCGCCGCAATCATAGTCGTCATCCAGTTTCCCAATGCAGGAATAAAAACAATTCCAAAACTGCTCTTATCTCTTAAAACAAAAAGTGCAGCCCCCAGTATCAGCCACAACAGCGTTCCGCTCCCAACGTAAATCCTGAAATTTCTGACAAACTCGTTCAGCCCGGGACCTGTGATCTTCTGAAGTGTACTGCTCTCGTGGATCCCGTATCCGTTTTCCGCAATAAACGTATCAATATACCCATACTCATCCTGAACGCCAATTTTCCAGAATCCGAGAGTTTCCATTCCATATGCCTTCACATATTCTGGAAAATTTTTCACCAGCAGAGACATCCATACTTTCAGAAACCTGGTCTTATTTTCCTCTAGAAATTCGTCATTAAACTGACCATTCCATTTAATTTTATCAACAAGACAAGGGGCATAACTGTTTTTCCATTCTTCTTCCGGCAGAAGCGTATACAAAAACTGCTCCTCTTCCTGTGAAATATCTCCGTCATTTACGACCACCGCTGCAATCTGCTGAAGAGGGATACCCACACTTTCAACAAATTCTGTCCGAATCCCACACCAGTTGTATACAGTTCCCGTAATCGCGTAATATGCTGCCAGAACAGCCAGCATCGTACAGAGAAAACGCTTCAGCTTCCCGCGGCAGAGTATCGCTGCCGCGGCAATAGAAAGGACGACCACATAGATTCCATTGTTCCGGAAAAAAGCTGTGATCAGGCATACTGCCATATATTTGGTCAGCCATCGTCTGCTGCATATCTTTTCTTTCTCTTCCGCCAGTTCCATCAGAAGCAAAGACATCCATAGAAGCGCACAGGAAAAGATCGGGTCCTTCCACATGGTCATGGCATAATCCGGAAAAAACGGCATGAACATATACCATATCATCGCCGCTCCCGTAAACAAGACCGGAACCGCCTTGCGGCACATAATCATGATCGTATAGGCAATCGTCCCCGCCATCACCCCCGCCTGGACAACGCTGTACAGAAAAACTCCGATATTAATATTTCCCAGAAAAAGTCCTGCTTTTACAAATATCCCAACATACAACGTATAGAAAACCGGATGGTGATTATTGACCGGCACAGATGGATCTAATATCTGTGAAACAGAATCCAGAGAATCTTCTAGAACAGATCCCGGAGAAAGGGCGAGAAGATAGGGCAGCCACGCCAAGAGTATCAGGATGAATGCGGCAAGATACACTTTCCATCCAACCACCTCCGAAAGATTCCATTGCATCACCACTCGAAAAATCTCTTTTCTTCTCATTCGGTCCAGCAGGATCAGCACAAACGAAACAGCCACGGCTATCAGGATAAAATACAGTGCGTCCCAAGGTTCAAACTCCCGGAAATAATTTTGATCCGCTCCGCCTCCCACATCTCCATTAAAGACGGCCATCCTCCCCAATATGATAATCGTCGCCAGCACAACCGAAAATATAATGAACAGAATTCCTTCCTTTTTTGTTCTTTTTCTCATCTCATTCCTCATCTTACACAAATCTCTCTCGTCTCATACCATTGATCAAATATAAATTACTATACCATATACAACGCTAATTGTGCTATAATTTCCCCGTTATACAACGTTATCTACAAGGAGATTGATCATGAACATCCTAAAAAAACTATCCATCAGCATATTGAAAAGAATACTGCTGATCCTCGCGGCATCGGCCATTGGTCTTATTTTATTATACGGCGTATTTTCTATTCCGGTAAAAAATATGATGCCCCACGCAAAAGCTTCATCAGAAACGCTCTGCGAAGAAGGGCTTTTCCCCACAAAATTTACTGATGACACCCGCAGCAAACTCGACAATTTTACAGATGCGCTGATGATCCAGAATGCGATCCATCCTTCTTCCGGAGACACACTGAAAGATGTCCTTCTCGTAAATCACATGGCTTATACAGACTCCATGATCCCAACAGACGACCTCGCAACAGAAACATCGACTCCTCTGCCCAAAGAAGGTACCTCCTCCGAATATATGCGTTACTGGCACGGATACCTTCTGTTTCTGAAACCGCTTCTTCTGATCATGGACTACTCCGGTATTCGTATATTAAATCTTGTATTGCAGGTTGTACTTATTCTCCTGCTGCTGTTTTCAATGAAGAAAAGAGGTCTTACCCGTTTTCTTCTGCCATTTCTGGTATCCTGGCTGGCAGTTTCACCATGGGTCCTGCCTTTTTCCATGCAGTTATCCACGGTCTATTACATCGCTCTGATCAGCACCAATATCCTGCTCCTTTTCTGGCCCAGGATAAGGAATAATGTTTATCTGTTTTTCTGTCTTCTAGGGCTTCTTACTTCCTATTTTGACTATCTTACCTGGCCTCTGATCACACTTGGACTTCCTTTGATCTTCTATATTCTCATGGAAGAAACAGACAGAATAAAAACTCTGAAAACAGCCTGTTCAGACACTTTCCTTATCTGTATCAACTGGGGTGTAGGATATGGATGTATGTGGGCAATGAAGTGGGTGATCACAGAGCTTATCCTGCATAATGGGGCACTGACACAGGCTGTCGGCGCAGCGGCTTACCGCAGTTCTGCTGAAAGTGATATCCCCGGCTCATCGGTCAATGCACTTATGGTATGGAAAGAAAATATCAGTTGTACTATCTATCCACTGTTTGTAATCCTTTTTACAGTCTGTTTCCTGATACTTGCTCTTCAGATTTTCAGAAACCGCTCCGGACTGCTGGAACGGTTGAAGCCGCGCATCATCATTCCGCTGATTTTTACCGCTGTTCTCCCTCTTCTCTGGTACGGTGTTATTAAAAACCATTCCTTTGTACACCCGTATCTTACTTTTCGCAGTCTGTGGATATCCTATCTGTCCGTTCTCTGTCTTATCGCCACATTAAAAAGATCCGGGAATTAATCCCGGATCTTTTTAAAACCAAAACGATTCATTCTACTCTAATATGCGCACATATGAAGTGTGTCACCAATGATCACAAGCTGCTCGTCCTTGATATGCAGCCAGTCTTTTCCCTTGAAATATTTTTCATATACCTCCTCAGACTGTTCCGTCTGCTGCAGGTCATGTCCGTCCAGAACTTTGATAGCAAGGGGGGCTGCCCATTCATTGGACATAACCCTCTCATTCACAGCTCCATACCAGTGGGTATCCGGAGCATAGCCCGTTACGTTGTCATCCCAATATAACGCCATCTTTGTCACCGTAACGCCTGTTTCTTCCTCATAGTCCCAGATCCTCGCTCCAACAAACTGCGCTTCATACTTATCGAGCATATTTGTTTCATAGTGATCCGAAATCAGCTGCATCGCTCCGAAATACTGAACAAATAAAAAAGCAGCAACACAAACCGGCAATACAACACTGTTTTCCAGAGAAATATCCATGTGCAGAAGCATCGCAGTCAGTACGACCGGGATGATCCCGCCCATAATATAGACCGTCCTCGGCACAACGTCAATATAGTTGATGTCTGTCACCATAAGAGGGGCATAGACACCCAGAAGCAGAATCACAAAATAATAGAGAAGGTAAATCAAAGCTTTTAGACTTCTCCTCCTGATCACAAACCAGAAAAAACAGATCAGGACCACTGCGACAAAAAAGGCATAACTCCCATAGGGCATGAATGACGCCCCGGTAACCAGCAGTTTTTTTAATCCTTCCGTGGACTTAAGAAAGGAAGCCATGATATCGAGTGGACCCTGACCAGATCTGGGCGCACCTCCGATCCGTGCCTCGATCATACTGCACAAAGCCGGAATTGCATAAGCACTTCCTATCACAAGATTATTCACCAGAAATTTTTTCCAGCTGCTCAGCGTGTCTTTTGCACACAATACAGCTATCATCACGAGGATCGCGAAATTTCCCTGGTGTCCGTTTATCCCTAGGATTCCCAGCGAAATTCCGATCAGATAAAACGGGACACTTTTATATTCCAACGCTTTTAAGACAGCCCCTGCCGCAAGCACACTGAGAAGAAGTCCCAGGCACATGATCCCTGTATATTCCGCAAAAATAAAGTATTCCAGCATAAAAACATTGGAGATCAGCATAAAAGCGATCAACGCGATCCAGATATTCTTCTTCACGCTGATCTCTGCTCCAATCCGCTCTTTCAGGATGTTATACACTACTGCAGATGCTAGAGAGATACTGACGATCCCCATCCCCCAGGATATTAACTGAGCCAGGGTAAATCCCAGACCGAGCCTACCGCAGATCTTCGAAAACAGTGTCATCAGCCACCTGCCGTTCATCCAGTACTGGTCCGCTGTAACTTCCCACCCCAGCGCTTCTGTCAAATAAGTATCCGCCGCATAATGCTTTACGATAAACATTCCGTAAAAACACAAATTCATCGCCAGGTACACCGGTGCAATTGCAATACGATATCTCTTTAGCAATAAAAGCGTTTTTTCTCTCACCTTTTTTCCCTTCATTCCATGCTCTCCCCTGTCACTCTTCCGTTATCTCATCGGTTCTCTCACTTATGATATACCGCGGACGCGCCTTTGTCTCCAGATAGATCTTCCCAATATATTCTCCCAATACTCCAAGGGACAAAAGCTGTATTCCGCCCAGAAAGGCAACGATGCAGATTAGGCTTGCCCATCCTGCAACAGTATGACCGGTCACCTGCATAACAATAGCCCAGATGATCGCGATAATCCCTAATATAGATATCAGGATGCCCATGCCCGTGATCAGCCGTATCGGCTTAATGCTCAAACTGGTGATCCCGTCTACTGCAAGAGCCAGCATCTTCTTCAGCGGATAATGACTCTCCCCGGCGATCCGTTCATTTCTTTCATAATAGACTGATGTACTTTTAAAACCCACCAGGGGAAACATTCCCCGAAGGAAAATATTTACTTCTTTAAAATCAGAAAAAGCATCTAGAACCTTGGATGAGACCAATCGATAATCTGCATGGTTAAAAACAACTTCCGCCCCCATCCAGTTCATCAGTCGATAAAAACTCTCTGCAGTAAACCGCTTAAAAAATGTGTCTGTTTTCCGGCTGCTCCTCACGCCGTATACAACTTCCGCTCCGCCCTTATACTCCTCGATCATTGCGTCCATGGCATTAATATCATCCTGTCCGTCGCAGTCAATGGAAATTGTGATATCAGCCTTTCCTTTCGCTTCCATCAGACCAGCCAGAACCGCATTCTGATGTCCCCGATTTCTGCTCTGAGCAATTCCTTTATAATGTCTGTCCTCCCCCGCCAGTTGCCTGATCAGATCCCAAGTCCGGTCTCTGCTCCCGTCATTTACAAACAGGATGCGGCTTTCTCCGCTGATCTCCCCTCGGTTCTCCAGATCACAGATCTTCTTTAAAAACATCGGCGCAGTGATCGGTAAAACCTGCTCCTCATTATAGCAGGGTATAATGATATATAAAATCGGCTTTTCTCTCATTTCTTATCCCATCTTCTTACCGTATTTCCCACTAAGGTATGATCTTTTTTACCAGCGGGATTCTCTGTAATACCAGAACTGTTGCAAAGCTTACAGCATAAATCACAAAAGGCATAATAACTGTAAAATACATTGGATGAATTGTCAAGACTGTCACTCTCTCGCTCACAGAGATCCAGAACATATGGACTACATATATCCCCAGTCCTGCTGAAGCTATCTTAGGCACAACAGAAGACGGTATAATCTTGTAAAACCGTTCCCATCGCACATGTTTCCCAAAGAGCATAACAGCAACGGACATTGGATAACAGGCAAGAGAACTGTATCCCATCAGGAAATCATCTGTCCCTCCCATTTTAGCTGACAGATACCATGTCCCGAAAAACAAAAGCAGCGCGCCTGCTATTCCAGCTATATATATGTACATGCGCTTTCTTCTGGAGTAGTTCTCATGATAGATCAGCCATCCCCAGAAAACATATCCCATATTTCCCGTCACAAACGGGGGGACGATTTCTCCATAGACAGGGAAACAGAACCTTGTAATGACCGGATAGACCGCAGTTGCAAGAAACGACAGCAGACAGATATATTCCACGATCCTGAAATTTTCTTTCTTTGCTATCAATGAGAAAACGGGAATACAGAGATAAATTGCAAACAACGTATAGAAAAACCAGAAAATTCCGGTGGCACCATTATTAAAAAGCGCATTCCGAAAATCCTCTGCTTTTGGGAACGGCGTTCCTTCCATCCAGACTGGACGCAGCAGATAAAACAATGACCAGAATACAAACGGGATCACCGTCCGCATAAATCGTTTCTTAAAAAATGTCTTCGTGTCATACTTTTTCCTGTACTCCGTAAGCGCCAAATAATAGTGCGGTAAAATATAAAATTACTCCATCTCTTTGCGAGTTGGAGTAATTCACTCTAATTCACATGCGATTTTTGATAGATTGGAGTTTTTCACTCCAAGGTGCCAGTTCTGCTAATTGTTCATCGGTCATATCTTTACCTGGCCGGTGCTCCAACAGGAATTTAAGATATCCGTAAATATTCAGACCGTGTGCTTTTGCCATCTCAACCATTGTGTAGACTACCGCACTGGCATTCGCTCCATCAACGGAACTGCTGAACAGCCAGTTCTTCCGTCCTACTGCGAATGGACGGATCGCATTCTCGCTGAGATTGTTGGTAAAGCTGCAGCGCCCGTCTTCCAGATAGGTCTCTGCTGTATCGCGCCGGTTGAGAACGTAATTCACTGCTTTGTCCATCCGGGTATTCCGGACTGGCTTCTGCTGGTCAAGCCACGACCAGAAGGCCTCCAGAACAGGTTTTTCCTTCTCGAGACGCAGCTGCTTCCGTTTTTCATAATCACCGGGATACTTTTTGTTAATGGAGTCCTCAATGGCGAATAACCGGCTGCAGTACTGGACTCCCTGCACTGCCGGATGGCTGTAGGGCATGGGCTGAACTACGTTCTGCATTTGCTAAACGGCGATTTCCATGCGCTGAATGCGCTTCGGC
>DWVT01000148.1 GCA_019120075.1 Candidatus Mediterraneibacter excrementigallinarum | reverse complement strand
GAGAGCACATCCCGATGAAAATTGACAGGAAAGCATTTGCGAAGCTTTTCGATTTCATTAAGCTGTTCCCCCACTATTTCCTGGGATCCAACGCGGATCTCCCGATCGTAGGCGGCTCTATTCTGAGCCATGACCACTTCCAGGGTGGTAATTATACTTTTGCCATGGCGAAAGCTCCGATTATAGAGAACTTTACCGTCGCAGGCTATGAGGATGTCACAGCAGGCATCGTAAAATGGCCGCTCTCTGTTATCCGTCTTCAGAGTGCGGACGTAGAGAGGATCATTGATCTCGCCGACCATATTCTGACCAAGTGGCGCGACTATACAGATGAGGCTGCATTTATCTTTGCCGAGACAGACGGAACACCGCACAATACGATTACTCCTATTGCGCGCAAACGCGGCGATCTGTATGAGCTTGACCTGACGCTCCGCAACAACATCACCACAGACGAGCATCCTCTGGGTGTATATCATCCTCATGCAAAACTTCACCACATCAAGAAGGAAAACATCGGCCTGATCGAAGTCATGGGACTTGCCGTACTTCCCGCACGTCTGAAAGGCGAAATGGAACTTCTGAAAGAATACATTCTTGAAGGGAAGGACATCCGCAGCAACGAACAGATCGAGAAACATGCGGACTGGGTAGATGAGTTCCTTCCGAGCTATCCGGATGTCAATGCAGACAACATCGAGCACATCCTGGAACAGGAAGTCGGAAAAGTCTTCTGCCAGGTACTTGAGGACGCCGGAGTCTACAAATGCACTCCCGAAGGCCTGGAAGCCTTCCACCGCTTCATCAGCGTCCTGTAAAAAACACCTGATTACTGAGTGAGTAACTCTCATATTCCGGGAGGGATGTCCCCATCTATTATAGTTGCGGACATCCCTCCCGGAATTTTCTTTCCAGAAGTCAGCCACCCTCTCAGGGTTTTCCTCTCGGAGTCAGAAAACAGTTATCTCGAAAACCTTTCGGGAACGACGGTCATGTGGTCCCGGCGACTAGAGAAAGTCAAAGAAAATGTTAAAGCCCGGAAAACTGGTGTTAATCTTAAGAACAACACTGTCTGAGCGACAGCGAGTTGTGTTGTTATTAAGATTGCATTTAACCAGTTTTCCGGGCTTTTAGATTTTCTTAACTTTCGGAACCGGAGCCGGATCCACCTGACTGCCGTTCCCGAATACGTTTTTAGAAGAAACTATTTCCTGGCCTCCAGATAAGCCTTTCTTCCCTCTTCGTAAAGGTTATTTCCCTCACTGTCGATGATAACAACAAGAGGCATATCCTCCACATAGAGCTTCCTCAGAGCCTCTGCTCCCAGATCCTCATATGCGATCAGCTCCGCTTTCTTGATACATTTTGCAAGAAGAGCGCCAGCTCCTCCGATCGCGCCGAAATAAACGCCGCTGTATTTCTTCATCGCCTCCACGACTTCCGGAAGACGGGCGCCTTTTCCGATCATTCCTCTTGCGCCTACGGACATCATTGTCGGTGCATACGCGTCCATACGTCCGCTTGTTGTCGGGCCGGCGCTTCCGATGACATGCCCCGGTTTCGCCGGTGTCGGTCCCACATAGTAGATCGTCGCATCTGTCGGATCAAAGGGAATCTTCTCTCCCTTTGCCAGCGCCTCGCACATTCTCTTGTGTCCGGCGTCACGGGATGTGTAGATCGTTCCTGTCAGGAGCACCTGATCTCCCGCGTGAAGTGTTTTAGCAAGTTCCTCTGTGAGTGGTAATGTGATCTTTCTTGCCATTTATATCACCTCCGATTTGTGGCGTGTCACGTGGCAGTTGATGTTGACTGCGCACGGCATACCTGCGATATGTGTCGGCATTGTCTCGATATTCAGACCGATAGCGGTAGTCTTTCCGCCGAATCCCTGTGGCCCGATTCCCAGCTCATTGATCTTCTCCAGCATCTCTTTCTCCAGATCTGCATAGAACGGATCCGGATTTGAAGAATCAAGGGGTCTCATAAGCGCTTTCTTTGCAAGGAGTGCACACTTGTCAAATGTTCCGCCGATACCAACACCTACAACCATAGGCGGGCACGGATTCGGTCCTGCAGTCTCCACTGCCTCGATGATAAAGTCCTTGATCCCCTGAAGCCCTGCTGACGGCTTGAACATACGGATCTGGCTCATATTCTCGCTTCCGAATCCCTTCGGTCCGACAGTAACTTTGATATTTTCGCCCGGGACGATCTCCGTGTAAAGCATTGCCGGTGTATTGTCCCCGGTATTTCCACGGCGGACAGGATCCTTCACAACAGATTTGCGGAGATAACCGTTTGTATATCCCCTGCGAACGCCCTCGTCCACTGCCTCTGCGAGATCTCCTCCCACAAGATGTACATCCTGTCCGATCTCAAGGAATACACATGCCATTCCTGTATCCTGGCAGATCGGCACGTTCTCATTGTCTGCGATCTCATAGTTCTCGATGATATTGTCAAGAACACCTTTCGCGATTTCTCCGTCCTCGCATGCACGGCAGTCGCGGATCGCACATTTCACGTCTTCCGGGAGATGCTCATTTGCCTCGATGCAGAGTCTCTCGATCACGTCTGTAAGTGTGCTTACATTGATTTCACGCATGAAAGCCAACTCCTTCCATTTTTGATTTGTTTGGATTTATTTCCACAGTCTGCTGCGGAATGTTTTCCGCGGACTGCATCGCCTGTGCTCTGCAGTCCGCCGAAATTCATGGTATAGTACGAAAACTCTGTTTCAGATCACAGGAAGATTCCGATAAACTGGCAGGCAAGTACCACGAATACCAGCGCCACCGGGTAAGTTGCCGCATAAGCGGACGCCACATCGTCTGTTCCGGTCACGCGGATCAGTGTTCCAAGCGCCGGTGTACTTGTCATACCGCCGCAGATGGATCCGAGTGTATTGAACAGACTCAGTTTCATCAGCTTGGTTGCGACAAAATATCCGACGATCATCGGGAACAACGTAATGAGCGCTCCATAGAGGAAAAGCACAAGTCCCTGTTCCTGCAGGATTTCAATAAATCCGGCCCCTGCCTCTACGCCTGCTCCGATGAGGAACAGTGCCAGACCGAACTCTCTCAGGCATTCCAGCACAGATTTTTCTACATGGAAACTGATCTTCCCAGCATGTCCGAAATGTCCGAGGATCAGGCCGGCGATCAGCGGACCGCCTGACGTTCCCAGAGAAAACTCTGCACCGCCCGGAAGCGGGATCACGATCTTCGCAAGAATGATTCCCAGCGCGATCGCAAGCGCAAACGGGAAGAAGCCCATGGAATCAACCTCGAACAGTTTGTCTTTCTTTTTCAACGCATCGTCGCCCACATTCTGGGCCGCCTCAAATTTCGCCCTCTCTGCAGCCATATCTGTTTTCAGGATCTTTGGCACAAGCTGTACAAACAGTACGACCCCGATAACTCCAAACGGATAAGCAATGCCATATCCAACGGAAGCATTGGCTGACCCGGTTGCATCAAGAGCTGCCGCAAGCCCGGGCGTACTTGTCAGTGCACCTGACATCATACCTACGGTAATATCGGAAGGCACCCCGCCGATCTTAATGATTCCGACAGTCGTGAGAGCTCCGATCGCGATGATAATAAAGCCGAGCAGGATATACGATTTTGCATTGATCTTGAAGTTGCGGAAGAACTTCGGTCCTGCAATAAAACCGACAGAAGTAACAAAACAGATCAGTCCCAGATCACGGAACATGCCCAGTCCTTCGACCAGATCCACATTGTCACCGATAAAATGTCCGAAGACCAGAGCGACAAGCAGTACACCTGCCGTCCCCAGTTCTACTCCACGGATCGTGATACTTCCGACAAGATAGCCGATAAAAGCTACCAGGAACAGGATCATGAGCGTTTCGCTCATGACACTGTTCTGGAACCATTCAATTAAAAACATGTTCTCTCCCTTTCCTATCTCTCATGTCTCGCGTATTTCGGGAGCAGCAGCGGTGAAACATCGCCTGTATCCAGGCCTGCCTCTTTGAGTTCCTCTGCGTATGCTTCCACGTGATCAAGATTCATATTTCCAAGTTCCACGTTTTTCGCTTTTGCAGCAGCCGCTTTTCCTGCATTGCGTCCGAATACGATAATATCAAGCAGAGAGTTGCCCATCAGACGGTTTCTTCCATGGATTCCGCCGACTGCCTCTCCGGCAACGAGCAGGTTGTCGATCACTTTTGTAAATCCGTCTCCGCCGATTTCCAGACCGCCGTTCTGGTAGTGGAGTGTCGGGTATACGAGGATCGGAAGTTTTCTCATATCGATATCGTAGTTCATGTACATACGAAGCATGGCAGGGATACGTTTCTCGATCGTTCCCGGTCCGCCGATCTCCTCGATCATCGGAGTATCAAGCCATACACCGCTTCCAAGAGGTGTTGTCACTCCCTTTCCGCGCTCTGTACACTCGCGGATGATTCCAGCAGCTGCAACATCACGTGTCTCCAGCGGATGCATGAAAGCCTCTCCGTCAACATTGACAAGCTGCGCTCCTACGGAACGAACTTTCTCTGTCACAAGAGCACCGAAGATCTGTGACGGATATGCAACTCCTGTCGGATGATACTGGATCGTATCCTGATACAGGAGCGGCGCACCCATACGGTATCCGAGGATCAGGCCATCTGCGGTTGCACCGTAGTGGTTGGATGTCGGGAATCCCTGATAGTGCATACGTCCCGCACCGCCTGTTGCGATGATGACAGTCTTTGCTTTTGCTACAAGATAGTCGTCTGTCTCCAGGTTCTGGAGAACAGCTCCCGCAACCTGTCCTCTGTCGTCTCTGATCAGCTCAACTGCTGCTGTAAACTCGGCAATCGGGATCTGACGGTTCAGCACTTCATCGCGGAGAGTACGCATGATCTCTGCTCCGGAGTAGTCCTTGCAGGCATGCATTCTCTTTCTGGATGTTCCGCCGCCGTGTGTTGTGATCATATTTCCGTCTTTGTCCTTGTCGAACATAACGCCAAGATCATTCAGCCATTTGATCGCATCCGGCGCTTCCATAACAAGACGTCTCAGCAGTTCCGGTCTGGCAGCAAAATGTCCGCCTCCGAAAGCGTCCAGATAGTGCTGTACCGGTGAATCGTTCTCTTTGTCCGCAGCCTGGATACCGCCCTCTGCCATCATGGTGTTGGCGTCACCGATACGGAGTTTTGTAACGATCATGACATTTGCGCCTGCCTCATCCGCCTCGATAGCAGCAGAAGCTCCTGCTCCGCCTCCTCCGATGATGAGCACGTCCACGTCATAATCTACTTTATTGATATCCACCTTTTCTGTGAGAAGACGGCTGTTGGAATGCAGAAGGTGTACAAGCTCCTTGGGCGCTTTCTGACCTTTGTTCGGTCCCACCTTGATCTCTGCGAACGCGTCTTCCTTATAGTCAGGATGAAATGCCTTAAGAAGGGCATCTTTTTCATCTGCGGACATACGTCTCGGTTCAACGCCAAGACGGGATGCCCTGGTGGCCTCCACTTTTTTTACGGATTCCATCATTTCCGGTGTAAACATGATCTTCCCTCCTTATTTCTCAATCTCTCTGTTGTTGTAAAGTTCCTGCATCTCTGTGATCGGTTTCTCCATGATCTGCTCGATAAGCTGATCGTAATCACCGTGGTGGATCTCCTCCACACGCTTTGTAAGATGCTTTGACTCAGGCTCGATGTATTTTCCGGTCAGACGTCTTGCAAGGACTCCTACCATCGGGTGGGAGATTCCTGCCGGGCATCTCACGGAGCAGCATCCGCATCCGATACAGTCGAAGGACTCTTCCGCGCATTTCTCGAACTCGCCGCGCTGTGCATATGCTATGTACTGCATTACATTCAGATCCTGCGTACAAGCCTTTGTACATGCGTTACAGCCGATACAGCTGTAGATCTCCGGGTACAGATCCATCATGATCCTCTGCTCCGGACGGATCTCATTGATGTCGTAAGTTCTCTTATCTGTCGGGAAGAACGGGATGCTTGCCACATACATGCCTTCCTCAACCTGTGTCTGACAGGCAAGGCATGTCTTCAGCTCATTTTGTCCTTTGATCCTGTAAATCGTGGCACAGGCACCGCAGAAACCGTGACGGCAGCCGCATCCTCTTTTCAGTGTATATCCCGCATATTCCATTGCTGTCATGATCGTCAGGTCAGCCGGTACACTGTATTTCTTACCGAAAAAATATACATTTACCATTTTCTCC
>DWVT01000147.1 GCA_019120075.1 Candidatus Mediterraneibacter excrementigallinarum | reverse complement strand
ACCTCTCTTACAAGATGTCCTTTTGAGCTCCCTCCGATGTTCGGATTACATGGCATCAGGGCAATACTGTCCACACTGACCGTAAAGACCACTGTGCGAAACCCCAGCCTGGCCGCCGCAAGAGCGGCTTCGCATCCGGCGTGTCCGGCCCCCACCACGACGATATCATATTCGTCTTTATTTTCCCATACAGAATTTGCTGAATATTTCATTGATCAAATCTTCTCCCATTGATTCTCCGGTTATATTTCCAAGTGCCTCATACGCGTCCATCAGATCTATCGAATAGAAATCTTCCGGCATTCCCGCATCAATACTCTCAATAACTTTTTTCAAGCTTTCCGCTGCGTCCTGAAGGTCTTTTTTCTGTCTGGCGTTCGTGATATAGATTTCATCGTTAAATGAAACGTCGCCTCTGAGGAACATCTTCTCTACTGTCTCTTCAAATTCTTCAATGCCGCTCTCGTCCCTGGCCGAAATGATGATCATAGGAATATCGCTGAATGTTTTTTCACATTTTTCAGCCACTTTCCTCATTTTCTCCATCACCATTTCTTCCGTTACCACTGTATCCAGATCTGACTTATTCAGAAGAATGACTGCCTTTTTATCACAGATCATCTCCATGATCTTCTCATCATTTTCATCCAGTTCTCTGGAGGAATCCACCACATAGATAACAAGATCCGCATTTCTCGCATATTCTTTTGCCCGGTCCACCCCCATCTTTTCGATGACATCCTCCGTACTTCGGATCCCGGCCGTATCCACCACATTGAGAAGAAGCCCTTTAAGTCGTATTTCCTCCTCAAGCACATCTCTTGTGGTTCCTTCTATATCCGTCACTATCGCGCGGTCATATCCTGTGAGTACATTGAGAAGGGAAGATTTTCCGGCATTTGGTTTACCGACAATGACCGTCTGAATTCCTTCCTTCATGATCCTTCCCGTATCCGCAGACCGGATCAGCTTCTCCACTTCCCCTGTCATAGCTTCCGCTTCTTCTCTCAGAGTATCGCCATACCCTTCCAGACTGATATGCTCCGGGTCATCGAGAGCGGATTCTATATACGCAGTGTGATAGATGATCCTGTTTCTTATGTCCGTAATCTTATTTTTCAAACTTCCCTTCAGCTGATTCACAGAACTCTGAAGCGCATATTCATTCTGGGAACTGATCAGGTCCATCACCGCCTCGGACTGGGACAGATCCATCTTTCCGTTGAGGAAAGCTCTCTTTGTAAACTCCCCGGGTTCCGCCGGCCTTGCGCCGTTTTTCAGGACTGTCTCAAGAACTCTTCTCACAACGAAAGTCCCCCCGTGGCAGTTGATCTCGACAGTGTCCTCGCCTGTAAATGTCCTCGGCGCCCTCATCACATTGACCAGCACCTCGTCGATCATCTCGGCTCCGTCCATAACGTGTCCATAATGTATGGTATGGCTTGGAGCTTCGCTTATCCTGATTTTTCCTTTATACACTCTGTCGGCAGTCTCCAGCGCTTCGCTTCCGCTTATCCTGACTATTCCTATTCCTGAATTAGTCATCCCCGTGGATATTGCCGCGATCGTATCTTTCTTCATATTTTCATATAACCTTTCGATATCTGAATCACCGGAAGTGCCCAAAGGCGCATTCCGGGATTGTAAGCGGCCGCCAAGGTCTCGGGCACACCCGGACTTTGGCTCGTCGCCGTTACAAAAAGGACGTTTCACATCTTCACGAAAGTATCCGTGAAGCGCAAACGTCCTTTCGCTTCAAAATCAATCCGTCTTATCTCTTCAGTGTAACAACAACTTTTCTGTAAGGTTCTTCCCCTTCACTGTGAGTCGTTACATAAGGATCTGACTGGAGAGCCGAATGGATGATCCTTCTCTCATACGGATTCATCGGCTCAAGAGCAACCGGTCTCCTTGTTCTCTTAACCTTATGTGCGATATTCTTTGCAAGATGTCTCAGAGTTTCTTCTCTTCTTGCACGGTAGTTCTCAGTATCGAGTTTGACTCTTACATAGCCTTCCTGCTGTTTGTTTGCAACCCTGTTTGCAAGGTACTGCAGAGCATCCAGAGTCTGTCCTCTCTTACCGATGAGGATTCCCATATGCTCTCCTGTCATATTGATGCTCAGAGCTCCGTCACTGTCGATCTCAGACTTGATCTCAACTTCCATATCCATGGCATTTAAAGTATTTCTGAGGAATTCCTCAACAGCCTGTATCGTCACATCCTGAACCTCTGCGAGAACTGTTTCCTCTCTCTTTGGTTCTTCCGGCTTTGCCTCTTCCTTGATCTCTTTTACTTCTTTTTCTTTTTTCGGCTTTTTCTCTGATCTTTCCTTTTTTGCTGAAACAGGAGCCTCTTTCTCAGTCTCTTTGATCTCCGTTTTTTCCGGTTTTACAGAAATCTCTTCCTGCTCAGGCTCCGGTTCAGGTTCAGGCTTTCTTCTTGCCTCGATAACAGCCTGTTTCATACCTATCCCCAGAAATCCCGGACTTCCCTTTTCAATCACTTCATATTCCAGTCTGTCGCTTGTGACACCGAGCTGGATCAATGCTTCTGTGATCGCGTCGTCAACTGTTTTTGCTGATACTCTGATACTACCGTTCATCTCGATTCCTTCCTTTCTCATACACGGATGCTGTCAGTGCATCCGTGATCGGACGACAACTATTTTTTCTTTCTGCTGTTTTTCTTCTTTGCGGATCCTTTCTCCTCCTCTTCTTCAACGGGAAGCTGAGTTGTCTGGCCGCTGTTATATCTGCTTACCAGATTTGCCTTCGAGGTAAGGCTTCCGGGTTTTGCATTCTGTCCCATCTGACGGGCTTTATTTATCTTCTCTTCTCTTTCCGACTCAGTGATCTGAGATTTCTTCTCGGAAGACGCACCTACGTTTCTTGTGTTCGTAGTTGCCATTCTGTTGATCTCTTTTGCAGATGTTCCCTTTTTCTCACGTTTCTTCGCAGCTTTTTTCTGGTTCTCCGCAATGATATCTTCCACTGATTTCTTGCTGAGATATCTGTTTACTACAAGCTGCTGTACACATCTTACCAGTGCACTGGCCGCCCAGTAAAGACCAAGACCTGCCGGAAGAGTGAAACCAAACACAACAGAGATCAGAGGCATTGTGTATGTCATCGTCTTCATTGAATTCATCATCGGATTGTCTTTGTCATTTCCGGATGACGCAGGCTGCGGCTGAAGTTTCACACTGATAAACTGTGTGAGACCTGCCATTACCGGGATGATGATCGCCAGGATCATTCCGGTAATTGAAAAATCATGAAATGCCTGAGTCAGCATCGTGAGCGGCTGCTCTCCGATATTGATCCCCAGGAAACTGTTCAGGTGAGTCACCTGCTCCATTGTGCTGTGAGCGATATCTGTGATTCCCGGCATCTGATCAAGAAGCTTGCCCCATGTTGCATCCTGGAACTTATAAAGTACATTTACCAGTGTACTTGCCTGTGAATAGTCATATGAATTCGGATTCATAAGAATCGGGCTTGCTTCTCCGATCTTCTCCATAATGCTCTGGAACCCGTCTGTTGCCATGATCTGCTCAACCACCGGCATATAGACTTCCCGAACTCCGCGGACATACGTCGGGATGTTCTGGATCACAGGGTAAAGAGCGAAAAGGATCGGCATCTGGATCAGGAGCGGAAGACAGCCTCCCGACATGCTTGTCCCGTATTTTTCATAGACAAGCTGGATTTCCTCCTGCTGCTTCATCATCGAAGCCTGATCTTTTTTACCCTCATATTTTTTCTGGATCTTCTGGATCTCAGGCTGCATGACAGCCGACATCTTTGAAAATTTCTGCTGCTTGATCGTCAGCGGGATCATAAATGTATAAACGATGACCGTGAATATAATGATACAGATTCCAATGTTCTCAATTCCAATGGCACTCAGCACATTATAGATTCCGTTCATCACCTGCCCGAGAATCCAGGCGATCTGCTTTATGATCGGCCAGTTTCCATAGCCTGAAGCTAAAAGTCCGTACACTTCCATTATTCATCCTCCTTAAGGTACCGGATCATATCCGCCTTTTGAAAACGGATTGCAGCGCAGTATTCGCCAGAGGGTAAGGGCGCCTCCTTTTAAGGCCCCGTACTTTTCTATCGCCTCAAGCCCGTACTGTGAACATGTGGGATAATATTTGCATGTACTGTAACCTTTCATTCCGGACAAATACTTTCTGTAGAATCGGATCATACTGATCAAAATCCTCTTCATCTGAACCGCTTCCTTCTTATTATATCTATTGCGTGTCTGTATCTTTTTTCTCAGACACGATCTTATGAAGCTTTCCGAGATGGACCAGCGCGCTTTCAATACTACGATAATCACTGGCCCGCGCACTGTTTCTGGCAATCACAACGATATCAAATCCACATCGGAAATTATCTTCTGACAGTCTGTAGCTCTCTCTTATCAATCTTGTAAGGCGGTGCCTTACCACACTGTTCCCGACTTTTCTGCTCACAGATATCCCCAGCCGGTTAATTTCGAGGCCATTTGGATAAACATACATGACCAGAAAACTATTCGCAA
This sequence comes from Candidatus Mediterraneibacter excrementigallinarum, assembly GCA_019120075.1. Classification (GTDB taxonomy): domain Bacteria; phylum Bacillota; class Clostridia; order Lachnospirales; family Lachnospiraceae; genus Mediterraneibacter; species Mediterraneibacter excrementigallinarum. Next base: position 9,799 of record DWVT01000147.1, on the reverse strand, counting down.
AGGATTTTCCTTTTCTGTAAACGATCTGAAAATCTTTATTCTTTTTTAAAGATTCTGAAAATTTCATCGATAACCTCAGTTGGTCTCTAAATATTCATAGAAGAAAAGGCCACATAGATGCGGCCTTAAGCTGATAACTGTTTTCTTCCTTTTGCTCTTCTGGCAGCCAATACTTTTCTTCCGCCTGGTGTGCTCATTCTTGCTCTGAATCCATGAACCTTGGATCTGGATCTTTTCTTCGGCTGAAATGTCATCTTCATTTTACATACACCTCCTTTGACTGCTATACTTTATAATTAAAGTATTCACAATAATTAGCATGTTTTTCTGCGTATCTTTACCCAAAAAGACACTGCTCTTAATTATAGTTAAAAAAATGCCATAAGTCAAGCAAAATCAGGGCTTTGCGATAAATCTTTCCCAACCTTTTTTCACACTCTCATAAGCTGTATACTTTTTTGCGCGTCATAAAACTTTCTCCTCATGCCTTCCGTCCCAGTTTTGTGGATAACTCACAAATATAAAAATTCCCGTCATTTCAGGCTTTATTACGGTTTTCCCTATATTTTATAACCAGTTATCCACAAGTTATCCACATTTGTTGATAACTTGTGGATAACTCATGGATAAGTGGAAAAAATCATGTAGATAAAATATTTTTTCGACCTCAACCCACGAAAATAAGGCGGTTAAAAGTGTTAATAAAGTTATACACATGCATTTTTCATTGCTTATACACCCATTTTGATGTAAAATGTAACAGAGAGAGTCTGCATTTTTGCAGTTATCTCTCTATTCTATTGATGATTAGGAGTTACTTTAGATGAACATTGTAGAACAGAATTGGGATCAGATACTTAATAAGATGAAGCTTGAATACTGCTCATCAAACATTTCCTATAATACCTGGATCGCACCCCTGACCGTTTATGAAGTCAGGGATAATACTGTGTATATCCTCGTAAAGCTCAGGGCCAGCCTGGAACATATAGAAGAAAAGTATCTTCTTCCTTTTAAAGTCTGCATTGCTGAGGTAACCGGGGTCGAATATGAGGTTGCATTCGTAACGGACAATCAGACTGTGATCCAGGAAAAGAAAGAAAACACGGTAAAGAAAAACCGCGTAAACGCTATCTATGAGAAAGCAAACCTCAATCCCAAATATACATTTGATACTTTTGTGGTGGGCAGCAATAACAATTTCGCCCATGCGGCATCCCTTGCTGTCGCGGAATCTCCGGGTGAGATCTACAATCCTCTTTTCATTTACGGAGGAGTTGGTTTAGGTAAAACTCATCTGATGCATTCTATCGCCCATTATATACTGGAGCATGACCCTACCAAGAAAGTGCTCTATGTGACCAGCGAGGCATTTACCAATGAACTGATCGACGCTCTGAAGGTAGGTAAGAACGGGAATGAGCTGGCAATGACCACATTCCGCGAGAAGTACAGAAACAATGATGTACTCCTCATCGATGATATCCAGTTTATAATAGGTAAGGAAAGTACTCAGGAAGAGTTCTTCCATACTTTCAACCATCTGCATGTATCCGGAAAACAGATCATCATCTCCAGTGATAAGCCGCCGAAAGACATTGAGACTCTTGAGGCCAGGCTCCGCACCCGTTTTGAGTGGGGACTGATCGCGGATATCTCCGCTCCCGACTACGAGACGAGGATGGCGATCCTTCGCAAGAAGGAAGAACTGGACGGACTGGAACGCTACCATATTCCGGATGACGTCATGCAGTATATCGCCAACAACATCAAGTCCAATATCCGTGAACTTGAGGGATCTTTAAATAAACTGATCGCGCTTTCCAACCTGGAAAACAAGCCCATCGATATTCCTCTTGCCGCGGAAGCTTTAAAAGATATGATCTCTCCGGATAACAACCGGGTGATCACACCGGAACTGATCATGGATGTCGTCTCTGAACACTTTAATGTTCCGGTTGCTGAACTGAAAGGAAAGAAGCGAAACGCGGAAATCGTACTCCCCCGCCAGATCGTCATGTATCTGTGCAGGAATATGACGGATACACCGCTGAAATCCATCGGAGTCCTTCTCGGAGGAAAGGATCACGCTTCCATCAGCCACGGAGTCAAGAAGATCGAGAACGACCTTAAGACTGACGAGGCTCTCAACAACACTGTCAACATCATAAAGAAGAAGATCAATCCTGTGTAAAACTTTTAAGATGATGTTGATAAATGTGGATAACCATGTAGAAAACCTGTGGAATCTATGTTGAAGACCATGAGGATAACCTGAAAGCTCTTCTGAGCCCTCCGGATTATCCTCACACATTCCCCAGGGAATCCCATCAGAATCTACAGACTTATCAAAGCGGACAAACCCTTATATTTCAAGGCTTTGAAGCACTTATTAACATATCCACATCCCCTAATAAGACTACGACGGAAATTTTTTTATTTATATATTCATAAAAGGCACCGCTGAAATTTTTTTCACACACGGCGAAAGGAGATATCTTCAAATGAAAATTGTTTGTACAAAATCCAATCTTGTCAAAGGAGTCAGCATTGTATCAAAAGCTGTCCCTTCCAAGACTACGATGCCGATCCTGGAATGTATCCTGATCGATGCCTCTACTGATGTAATCAAACTGACTGCAAATGATATGGAACTCGGTATCGAAACCAGCATTGAAGGTGAGATCATAGACAGAGGGATCATAGCGATCAACGCAAGGATCTTTTCAGAGATCGTAAGAAAGCTTCCTGACAGTGATGTTGTCATCGAGACAGATTCAGACAGCCAGGCCATGATCACCTGTGAGAAAGCGAAGTTCAATATCGCGGCACAGCCAGGAGATGATTTCTCTTATCTGCCTGCAGTTGAGAAAGATGACTTCATCACAGTTTCTGAATTTACCCTGAAGGAAGTCATCCGTCAGACCATCTTTTCTATCGCCGATAATGATACGAACAAGATGATGACAGGAGAACTTTTCGAGATCGAGGACAATGTTCTGAAGGTGGTATCACTTGACGGACACCGTATCTCCATCCGGAAGATCGAACTGAAGGACTCCTATCAGCCGAAGAAAGTTATTGTTCCCGGAAAGACTCTCCAGGAGATCAGCAAGATCATCGGCGGAGAGGCTGAGGCAGAAGTTGATATTTCATTTACCAGAAATCATATCGTATTTGAATTTGACAGGACGGTCGTGGTATCCCGTCTGATAGAAGGAGAATATTTCCGGATCGATCAGATGCTCTCAAGCGATTATGAGACAAAGGTACGCATCAATAAGAGAGAGCTTCTTGACTGTATCGACCGTGCTACTCTTCTCATCAAAGAAGGAGATAAAAAACCGATCATTATCGATATCAGGGATGATTCCATGGAACTGAAGATCAAATCCCAGTTCGGATCCATGGACGAGGTGATCCTGTGCACCAAGGAAGGCAAGGATCTTCTCATCGGATTCAATCCGAAATTCCTGATCGACGCTCTCCGGGTCATCGACGACGAAGAGGTTGATCTGTACTTCATGAACGCAAAAGCTCCGTGCTTCATCAAGGACGAGACACAGAGCTATATCTATCTGATCCTGCCTGTCAACTTCAACGCTGCAGTATGACAACCGGATCTGATTTTCAGAAAAAGGAGTTTTCGAGAATGGAAATATTTAATCTGCGCTCCGGAGATGAGTTCATCAAACTGGGGCAGCTGCTCAAAGCAGTCGGTGCCGTGGAAAGCGGTGTGGAGGCGAAAGACGCCATACAGGAGGGGCACGCATCCGTCAATGGGGAAACGGAGACCCGGAGGGGAAGAAAATTATATGCCGGGGATACCGTCAGTTTCGATGGACGGGAAATAAAGATACAGTGACGGGGAAGTTATGGTAATCAGGTCTTTAAAGCTTAAAAACTATAGAAATTACGATCTGTTAGATATAACCTTCGATCCGAAGACAAATATACTCTATGGGGACAATGCGCAGGGGAAGACCAATATACTGGAGGCTCTCTATCTTACCGGAACGACGAAGTCGCACAGAGGGACAAAAGACCGGGATATGATCCAGTTCGGGCATGATGAGTCTCATCTTGAGACCGTGGTCGAGAAAAAGGGAGCCTGCTTTCAGATTGACATGCATCTGAAAAAGAACAGTCCGAAAGGGATCGCCATAGACAAGATCCCGATCCGGCGTGCCAGCGAACTCTTCGGCATCGTCCAGTTTGTAGTTTTCTCGCCCGAGGACCTGAATATCATCAAGGAGGGACCTGCCGGGCGCAGGAGGTTCCTTGATCTGGAACTGTCCCAGATCGATAAGGTATACCTGAGCAATCTCTCCAACTATAACCGGATCATCAACCAGAGAAATTCTCTGCTGAAAGACCTGTATGGTCAGCAGAATCTGATCGAGACGCTGGATATATGGGATATGCAGCTCGCGTCATACGGGACAAAGATCCTGGAGAGAAGACGGGAGTTTGTAGAGCAGGTAAATGAAATAATTTCTGATATACATTTTAAATTAACCGGCGGAAAAGAACGTATCCGCCTTATCTATGAAGAGAGCAAGGGAAACCTGACATTTGAGCAGGCACTGAAGAAATACAGAGAGAGGGACATCCGCATGAAAAGCACTACGGTCGGACCACACAGGGACGATCTGTGTTTCATGAACAACGGAGAAATCGACATCAGAAAATTCGGGTCCCAGGGTCAGCAGAGGACTGCTGCTCTCTCACTGAAGCTCTCCGAGATCGAGCTGGTAAAACGGGTCATAAACGATACGCCGATCCTTCTGCTGGACGACGTATTGTCTGAACTGGACAAACACAGGCAAAACTATCTTTTAGAGAGCATTCACGACATACAGACTGTGATCACATGTACGGGACTGGATGAGTTCGTGAACAACAGATTTTCGATAAACAAGATATTTCACATAAAAAACGGTAACGCGGTAAAAGCAAATTAGGAGGTAAAAAAATGGGTGCATCAGGTACAGAGTTTGATTCTGAATATGGGGCGGACCAGATTCAGATACTGGAGGGGCTGGAAGCTGTAAGAAAAAGACCGGGTATGTACATCGGCAGTACCTCCTCAAGAGGTCTCCATCATCTCGTATATGAGATCGTTGACAACTCCGTGGATGAGGCTCTCGCAGGATACTGTGACGAGATCCAGGTGGACATCAACAAGGACAATTCCGTGACAGTCAGCGACAACGGGCGGGGAATCCCGGTGGGGATCAACCACAAGGCCGGGCTTCCTGCCGTAGAAGTCGTATTTACGATCCTCCATGCCGGAGGAAAATTCGGCGGTGGGGGATACAAAGTATCCGGAGGACTCCACGGTGTGGGAGCCTCTGTCGTGAACGCCCTCTCTGAATGGCTTGAGGTTGAGATCTATCACGAGGGAAAGATCTACAAACAGCGCTATGAGAGAGGCAAGGTCTGTTACAAACTGAAAGTGATCGGAGAATGTGAACCGGACAGGACCGGGACAAAAGTCACATTCCTTCCCGATAAAGAAATCTTTGAGGATACGATATTTGACTATTCCGTACTCAAACAGAGATTCCGTGAGATGGCTTTCCTTACCAAGGGGCTCAGGATCGTCCTGAGAGACTGGAGGGAAGAGGAACTGCATGAGCACGTCTTCCACTATGAAGGCGGAATCAAGGAATTTGTGACATATCTGAATAAGAGCAAGACTCCTCTCTATGACCAGATCATCTACTGCGAGGGAGTAAAAGACGGCGTATATGTCGAAGTTGCCATGCAGCACAATGATTCCTACAGCGACAACACATACGGTTTTGTAAATAATATTACAACGCCGGAGGGCGGGACACATGTAGAGGGATTCCGTACCGCTCTTACCAAGACGTTCAACGACTATGCGAAAAAGAATAAACTTCTGAAAGACAGCGATCCGAAGCTGACAGGAGAAGATATCAGGGAGGGGCTTACCGCGATCATAAGTGTAAAGATCGAGGACCCTCAGTTTGAAGGACAGACAAAACAGAAACTCGGAAACAGCGAGGCAAGAGGCGCGGTGAACAGTATCGTGAGCAGCCAGCTTGAGATTTTCCTTGAACAGAACCCGAACGTGGCGAAGACTACGATCGAAAAGTCCGTCACTGCGCAGCGGGCAAGAGAGGCAGCGAGAAAGGCGAGGGATCTGACAAGAAGAAAATCCGCTCTGGAAGGAATGTCCCTTCCCGGAAAACTTGCCGACTGTTCGGACAAAGATCCTGCAAACTGCGAGATCTACATCGTTGAGGGAGATTCCGCCGGCGGTTCCGCAAAGACGGCAAGGGACCGTGCGACCCAGGCTATCCTTCCGCTGAGAGGAAAGATCCTCAATGTGGAGAAGGCACGTCTGGACAAGATCTATGCCAACGCAGAGATCAAGGCCATGATCACAGCCTTCGGAACCGGGATCCATGATGATTTTGATATCACAAAACTCAGATATCACAAGATCATCATCATGACCGATGCCGATGTTGACGGAGCACATATCAGTACTCTCCTGCTCACTTTCCTCTACCGGTTCATGCCGGACCTGATCAAGGAGGGGTATGTATATCTGGCGCAGCCGCCGCTTTATAAGCTGGAAAAGAACAGAAAAGTATGGTACGCGTACAGTGACGAAGAACTGAACCGGATCCTGACGGAAATCGGACGTGACAGCAACAACAAGATCCAGCGATACAAAGGTCTGGGTGAGATGGATGCGGAACAGCTCTGGGAGACTACCATGGATCCCGAGCACAGGATACTTCTGAAAGTGACAATGGACGAAGAGACATCTTCCGAACTCGATCTGACCTTCACTACCCTCATGGGCGATAAGGTCGAACCAAGACGAGAATTTATCGAAGAAAACGCAAAATACGTACAAAACCTGGATATATAGCATTAAACAGCGACAGGGACTATGAGGTTTGGAAGGCAGAAATCGAGCTCGCTCGAATTTATGTCTTCCGAAGCTCAGGGGAGTTGGCATTGGAAATGCCAACTCAGCGAAAAAATCGAAGATTTTTGAGCTGGAGTCCCGGGAGCGAAAGCAGCCGAATATTTTTGGCTGTTTCCTGTCGTGAAATCATAGAAGGAGATAAAAAATGGAAGACAATATTTTTGATAAAGTCCATGAAGTCGATCTGAAAAAAACGATGGAGACATCCTACATCGACTACGCCATGAGCGTTATTGCGTCCCGTGCCCTTCCGGATGTAAGGGACGGTCTCAAGCCGGTGCAGAGAAGAATCCTCTACTCAATGATAGAACTGAACAACGGTCCCGACAAGCCGCACCGTAAATGTGCGCGTATCGTCGGTGATACGATGGGAAAATATCATCCCCACGGAGACAGCTCGATCTACGGAGCTCTGGTAAATCTTGCCCAGGACTGGTCCACAAGGTATCCTCTTGTAGACGGTCATGGAAACTTTGGTTCTGTGGACGGCGACGGTGCTGCGGCAATGCGATATACCGAGGCGCGTCTGAGTAAGATTTCCATGGAGATGACAGCGGACATCAACAAAGATACTGTTGACTTTACGCCGAACTTTGATGAGACGGAGAAGGAGCCGGTGGTCCTTCCGTCAAGATTTCCGAACCTTCTCGTAAACGGAACATCCGGTATCGCCGTCGGTATGGCGACTAATATCCCTCCACATAACCTGAGAGAGGTCATCGACGCTGTCGTCAGGATCATTGACGACCAGATCGAGGAAAAGGGAGTCACCACGATCGAGGAAATCCTTCAGATCGTGAAGGGGCCGGATTTCCCGACGGGGGCGGAGATCCTCGGAACCAGAGGAATCGAGGAGGCCTACCGGACCGGAAGAGGAAAGATCCGTGTCCGCGCCATTACGAATATCGAGCCAATGCAGAACGGAAAGAACAGGATCATCGTGACCGAGCTTCCGTTCATGGTAAATAAGGCAAGGCTGATCGAGAAGATCGCCGACCTGGTAAAGGAGAAGAAGATTGACGGGATCACAGACCTGAGCGACCAGTCAAGCCGTGAGGGAATGAGAATCTGTATTGAGCTTCGGCGTGATGTCAATCCCAACGTGATCCTGAACCAGCTTTACAAACATACACAGCTTCAGGATACTTTCGGAGTGATCATGCTTGCGCTTGTGAACAATGAACCGAAAGTCATGAACCTTCTGGATATGCTTCAGTATTATCTGCAGCATCAGGAGGAGGTAGTAACAAGAAGGACGAAATATGACCTTAACAAGGCGGAAGAAAGAGCTCACATCTTACAGGGCCTGCTGATCGCTCTTGACAATATCGACGAAGTGATCCGGATCATCCGCGGATCCAAGACCGTACAGATCGCGAAAACAGAACTCATGGAGCGCTTCGGCCTGTCAGATGTGCAGGCGCAGGCAATAGTGGACATGCGTCTGAGAGCTCTTACCGGTCTGGAAAGAGAGAAGATCGAGACAGAATATGCAGAACTGACAAAAAAGATCGAGGAGTTGAAGGCGATCCTCGCAGACCGCAAGCTTCTTCTCGGAGTGATCAAAAAAGAAATACTTGCCATTTCCGAAAAATATGGCGACGACAGAAGAACAAGGATCGGCTATGATGAGTTTGATATCTCCATGGAGGATCTGATCCCGAGAGAAAATGTTGTGATCACCATGACAAATCTCGGATACATCAAACGCATGAGCATGGATACGTTCAAGAGCCAGAACCGCGGCGGCAAGGGAATCAAGGGAATGCAGACCCTGGAGGACGACTATATACGAGAGCTGTTCGTCACTACCAGCCACCACTATATCATGTTCTTTACGAATACAGGACGTGTATACCGGCTTAAGGGATATGAGATTCCGGAGGCAGGAAGGACAGCGAGAGGAACCGCCATCATCAATCTTCTGCAGCTCATGCCGGATGAAAAGATCACGGCTATGATTCCGATCAAGGAATATGAGGAAGGCAAGTATCTGTTCATGGCGACGGAGAAAGGTCTTGTTAAGAAGACTCCGATCATTGAATATGCGAATGTGAGAAAGACAGGACTTGCGGCGATCTCGCTCCGCGAGGATGACCGTCTGATCGAGGTAAAGGTAACGGATAATGATCAGGATATCCTTCTTGTCACAAAATACGGACAGTGTATCCGATTCAGCGAGAAAGACGTCCGCTCAACCGGAAGAGTTTCCATGGGTGTCCGCGGCATGAACCTGGGAGACGGGGATGTGGTGATCGGAATGCAGATCAGCAGCCAGGGCAAAGACATGCTCATCGTCTCGGAAAAAGGTATGGGCAAGAGGACTTCCATGGAGGAGTTCACAAGACAGAACCGTGGCGGAAAAGGCGTGAAGTGCTACAAGATCACGGAAAAGACCGGAAATGTGGTAGGTATGAAGGCTGTGGATGAAGACAGCGAGATCATGATCATCAATACCGAGGGAATCATCATCCGGATGAAGTGTTCTGATATCTCCGTGTACGGAAGGATCACTTCCGGAGTGAAACTGATCAATCTTCACGGAAAAGATAAAGTGGCAAGCATTGCCAAGGTAAGAAAAGCTTCTGCTGAGATCGACGGGGAACAGGTTGAGATCTCAGATTCAGAAAATGAGGAAGCAAAGGATCAGGATTAAAAATTAAATATTCAGGTTCATAAAAAAACGGCAGTCGAAGGTATGAGTCCTTTGACTGCCGTTTTTGCAGGTATTTATCTAAGAATGCTGAGTTGATACAAATTTCTGGTTTTTGCCCTTTTTGCATTACCTCAATTGTAATCCGAGATTCCATACCTGCTATCCCGGAT
>DWVT01000146.1 GCA_019120075.1 Candidatus Mediterraneibacter excrementigallinarum | reverse complement strand
AGAAGCCATATATGGAGAACTATCTGTTGGATGGGCAGTGTTCCATATCGAATAACATCGCGGAGAACATTGCCCGCCCCTACGCGGTGGGCCGTAAAAACTTCCTGTTCCACGATACGGTAAAAGGGGCCCGGGTCAGTTCCATTATTTACAGTCTGGTAGAGACTGCAAAATACAACAATCTGAACATCTATGCATATCTGGAGACGGTACTGCTCTATATGCCGGACTACAAAAATGAGCCCGAAAGCATAGAAGAGCTGATGCCCTGGTCGGAAATGATACAGCAGAGATGCCGGATCAAATCGAAAAGTTGAAGTTGGAGTATTTTACTTCAACTATAGCGGAATACCTTGTGAAAAGATAGCCATTATTTTATTGAGCGCTTACTTTAGAAATAAGAAAACGCCGGGTACAGACCCAACAAGTGGCTGTTTCCGACGTTTTCTCATAGTAATGTCTACTCATTTTGGATTTTTTCATTACTTAAATTATAGAAATGTCTATCCGGCTCCATTACCGAAGTAGGTCATATATACCAACCTTTCAACAGTCCAAATACATAAAAAACAGGAGCTTTTTACCAGTACATAGCTAACTATTCTGTATATTTAATCCGATCCACCAGCGAAACTTTATTCTGCATTCTCAGGCACAGAGCCGACGCAACCAACGGCAGGAAGATCAGACAAATACAGTACAGAATCGCCGGGATCACCGGGAATTGGAAAGTGAGATATCCGGCTGATTTCTGCATAAAGGAAATAAATCCATATCCGGCCAGCGTGCCGGCAATGAGCGTGACAAGCATATTCGGGATCATATGCAGAAGGTTCTCATAAAAGAGCATGGATACGATCTGCTTTTGCTGCATCCCCACCGACTCCAACATGGACAGCTCTTTTCTGCGTGAGGCAATACTGCTGAGTACAGTATTGATCAGGTTAAATATACCGAACAGGATGAGGAACACAGAGATTCCATATATCTGCGCTTTTTGCTGTGCAATCGCCGCGGAATCTTCGATTTTCTGCTCTCGCAGCGTCCAGAGGGAGAGATCGCTATACCGATCTGTCAGGTTTCGGATAGCATTCTCCACTGCATCTCCGTTCTCTTCATAGTTTTCAGCAGTTATATAAAATGTAGAAGCAGTATTCATATTCCCCCACAGCTTCTTCATCGTCTGATCGGTCATAAAAAATGTAGGACGATCTGTATTGGTACGAACCCCCTCAGAAGATACCGCGGCAATCTCCAACTCGACGGTATGCTCTTTGCCGTCAAAATAATTCAGCGTGATCTTTTCACCAGGAATAAAAGTGATTCCGTTGATGTTTTCACTAAAATCTTTGTCTGTAATCAGGATAGCATCATGTTCTGCCATATACTCATACGTGTTATTTCCTTCTGCATCCAGCTGAAAATATTCTTCTGATTCCGCAGTCAGAGGACTGAAACTCTGCAGGAAGGTGGCCCCCTGATAGCTGATATTTCCGAAGGCTTCCTGTTCCACATGGACTGACTTTACATGGGGAATGGCTTCGATCTCTTCTCTCAATTCTTGGCTTAAATGATCAGTAAGCTGCATATCCGTAATTCCGTAAGTACGCGGATAGCTGTGGTCATACAGATAGGAAATGTGGTATTCGCTATCCTGAAATGAATTCTGCCTGGAATATGCATCATCATCCCACGCGCTTATCCAAACAGCAGCGACCATAAACAGGATACCCCCAAATGCAAGGGAGACAGAGATAAAACGCCACTTTTTCCGGCTGTTTCTATTAGACATCAGCGCCAGACGGAAAGGAGTCAGTCTATGGTGTCCGACTTTCTTGTCATCTGTCGATTCATCTCCGGAAAAACTGCTCCTGGACGCTTCGATCGGAGAAACTTTCGAAGCGATGGACGCAGGTTTCCCGATTGAGATCTGTACAATAACAATTGACAGAATGCTGAATACAGCTCCAAGCAGGCAAAAGTTTCTCACATCCCATCCGTCAGGCAGCAGGATCAATGAAATAATTCCACTAATCAGAAGACTTACCGGAATAGAAATCAGGTTTAACAGCAGTCCCTCTCGACGAATCATCTTTCTGACCTGTTTCTGGGTCATGCCAATGGTTAAAAACTGTCCAATCTGCTGTACCCTTGATGTAACAGAAAGGTAGAAGATGCTGTAAATGACGATCCCGCAGGCTAAGGCTATCACCGCCGAGAGAAAGAAGATCGCATAAAAGGAAGTGTTTCCATCCTGAAGAGACTCTTCAAACTTGCCGTTTATATTCACATCTGCACGCTCCACGCCGTAGTCCAACGCAATCTGGTAAACCGCAGTGGTAAAGGTGGAAACAGGCATATCTGAAGCCCCACTTAACCGAACAAGTGCTGTATAGGGAATTTCTTTCATTTCCGGGCTCTGATCCGCGAATGCTCTGGACACACGGACCGGGTGATTCAGTGTAGAATAATGATCGTCTGTATATCCGCATATGATGAAGTCCTCTGTTCTGCCATTTAAGTCTAATGTAAGTGTGGTTCCGATGGATGCTTCTTTCCCGAGAGCGGACATAAACGCCTTATCCACGACAATCTCATTATATCTTTCTGGGGCATCCCCCTCCGAGAGAATATACGTCCGGATCCCTTCTTCGATACTATCATAATAAACAAGATTAAAACGAACACCGTCCACCTCAAACTCCGTATCACAGGGCTTGTAAGGAACAGTCATTTCCGTTTTTTCATCAGAGGCAATCTCTGAAACCTGCTCCTCTGTCACGTTCATGTACATGACGTGCTGCATATTATCAAGGATTCGCTGCTCTGCCTCTTCTGTTCCGGTCAAATAAAAAGCAACGGTAAGTACAAGGGTCGAGGCAAGAATGATTGAGAGCAGAGAGAGAATGCTCGCCAGTGGTCTGGAGAGCAGGTTATTTTTTGCAATGCGGAAGAGGATCTTCCCATTATTATTCTTATCCAGTTTCATGCTCACCACCTGCTTTCTGCTATCCTGCCGTCCTCGATACGGATTGCACGATCCGCAGTCTGGGCAATTTCATCATTATGGGTGATCATTACGATTGTCTGATGGAACTGCCTGCCCGTTGCTTTCAGCAGTCCTACGACTTCCTGGCTCGTGTGGCTGTCCGGGTTTCCAGTGGGCTCATCTGCAAGGATGATAGCGGGTTTTGCCGCAAGGGCCCGGGCAATAGCGACTCTCTGCTGCTGGCCCCCGGAGAGCTTGTTAGGCTTCCGGTTCAGCTTGTCAGAAAGTCCGAGAGTATCCGTGATTTCATTAAGATAGAGCTGATCCACTGTCCGGCCGTCCAGTTCTACCGGTAGAACAATGTTATCATACACGCTCAGACTGGGGATGAGGTTATAGTTCTGGAAGATGAAACCGATCTTTCTCCTGCGGAAGATGGCGAGTTCATTCGGTTCCATACTGCTCAATTCCTGCCCGTCCACGCAGACACTTCCGCTTGTAGGTGTATCTAATCCACCCAGCATATGAAGCAATGTACTCTTTCCGGAACCGGAAGTTCCCACGATCGCGGTAAAACTGCCCTGTTCAATCTCAAGAGTGACGCCGTCAAGCGCCTTGACAAGAGACGGGCCGGAACCATAGTATTTTGTCAGGCTGTTTGTACTTAAAATGTTCATGCTTACTATCCTTTCTTTTCTCCATTGGAAGAAATCAGATTATCTCAATGATGATGTACAAAAGGGAAATCCGCTTTTCTTTGTCCCGACTGTTCATCAACATTGCTTTACATTAAGTATAGAAAATGAAAGGATCAATCCTGTATCAATTATGGAAGTAATTGTATCGGTTTCGATACTTTTTTGAATATCCGCGCAGAACTATCTCCTGAGATGGATGGAAAAACAGCTTCCTTTCCCCGGTTCAGAACGCACAGAGAGGAAGCCGCCCTGCAGTGTAATGATCTTTTGAGCAAGATAAAGCCCCAGACCTAGCCCTTCAACCCGGGATACAGCTCTTCCACGATAGAATCGTTTGAAAATTTCATTGACTTCATCAGCCGCAATGCCGCATCCCGTATCTTTGACCTGTATTTCCACATACATTTCACCTGAAACGACATTGATTTGGATTTTTCCGCTTTCGGATGTGTATTTGATAGCATTATCCAGCAGATTTTCAATCGCCTCCGCAGTCCATTTCGGATCGTGGCATACCTCGATCGTGGAACGACAGCTGACCCTGATCTCTATCTTTTTATCTTCTGCTTTCTGAAACACATTATTTACAGCAATTGCAATGGTATCGAGCACTTTATTATTTTCAGGCTGCAGCCGGATCATAGAAGTTTCCAGACGTGAAGAACGGATCAATGCGTTCAGCAGAAAGTCAAGTCGGTCCAGTTGATCACCTACTGTGGCGCTATACTGCCTAAGCAGGGAGCTGTCTGTCTGCCGGAGGATCGTTCCCCTGCTGCCCGATACAGCCTGCCCGGCAGATAATGTCCTGCTGCCCGGTGATGCATACTCTCCTAGCATCTCGCAGTACATGCGGATATTGGAAAGAGGCGTCTTAATCTGATGGGTGATCTCCGAAATCATTTCCTGAAGCTCCTGCTTTTCTCTTTCGTTTTCCGTAAGCCTGTACCTGACAATATCTTCCACTTTCTCAAGTTCTGTGACCATCTTGGAGGTCAGTGTTTCTCTATTAAGCTGCTCCTTTACCGGCTGTCCATGCAGAATATGCTCCATGCTCTGACATACGGTGTCTGAAAATGAAATAAATTTCCTGCGGAAATACAGCCAGATTGCGATGCAGATGCAAAACTGCACAAGTAGCAGAACCAAAAGTTTCATATCCGTTTCTCCTTATCTCCTATCCATTTATAACCTAGTCCGTAAATCGTCCTGATATATTCACAATTTTCATCCGCGATTTTGCTTCTCAGCCGGCTTACATTCAGGGAAACCGTGTGATCATTTACAAAGTTTCCTTTGGAATCCCAGATTCTCTCCATAAGGAAATCTTTGGTCAGAAGCCGGGTAGGGTTTTCCAGAAAGAGCGTAAGGAGTTCGAACTCAGTCGGCGTAAGTGACAGAAGTTCTCCGTTTTTTCGGACCGTCCGGTTATTCAAGCTGATATCCAGGCTGCCACAGTGTATGCAGTCCCGCGCTCTTGAGCCCGGATACCGGTTCAGGACAGTCTTTACCTTCTCGATCACTACTCTGAGGCTGAACGGCTTGGTGATATAATCGTCTGCGCCGATGCGCAGGCCTTCTATAATTTCATCTTCCAGATTGTGAGCGGTGATAAAAAGAAAAGGGATAGAATATTCAGACGTAAGTTCTCTCGCGAAATCAAATCCGTTTCCATCCGGCATATTTACATCAAGAAGAATCAAGTCACAGGCATTATCTTTTAAAAATTCTCTCCCCTCGCTGAGTCGGTATGCCGGGTGTGGATCCATCCCTGCCTGCTGGAGGTTGTAGCACAGACCGGAGTTTAAAATATCATCGTCCTCAATAACAAGGATACTGTTTTCGTTCATATCTGTTCTCCTGAAATTTGTGATTCTGTTTATCAGTATATAGAATTGCACGGGGATTAGCAAGACAAGAAGATATGGCCGGAGAAAATGAGAAACATGATCCCTTCCTTGAATAACTATACTGCTTGACTCTCCTGTCGAGAGAATTTTCTTTTGAGATAATAATTTGATAGATGAAACTTTTACCCACTTACCTTCATGTAGTCACACGGATCACAGAATGGGAAAAGACAAAAATATCGGAGACGCAGCAAAATAACTACGTCCCCGAATAGAAAATCCTAAAATAGTAATGTGAACTACGTGTGTAAT
>DWVT01000145.1 GCA_019120075.1 Candidatus Mediterraneibacter excrementigallinarum | reverse complement strand
GCATATTTTTCTCCTCCTTATTCTCAAAACCGAAACGTTTCGGTTTTTGCTTTGTATTTATATTAATACAATCCGCGCAGGATGTCAATACATCGGATATGGATATTTCACTTTTACCATATGGAATATGATGTACCCACGCAATCGCGGCCCTCATAGGCAGTTTTATGTTCCCACTGCTTGCGAGGGCCGCGATTGCGGGTTTTACTTTACAGGCCCAGCATTCCCTGCCGGATCCGTTCATGTTCATTTCCTTTAAAATACGGAATTCCGTGAGATGTATTTGCCGAAGAGGCGAGAAGATGGATCTCTCCTTTTCGGATGCCAAAGGCTCTGGCGATAAAATTCTGTCTGATCTCCATATACTGAATCTGACTGTACCTGACAGAGATATAATTTTTCCCGAAATAACCGTGACAGATTTTCAGGAAAGTCCCGTCGCTCCCGCTGCCGTCCGTCAGATATTTGAGCAGCATCCCGATCAGAAGGATAAGGATCAGTCCCGCTGCTCCCAGCCAGATCAGGACCGCGGACTCTTCCAGAAACACTGCACACACTGCCGCCGATGCACAGACCGCGGCCGTATAGATCACACCAGGAACAGCCCAGGCAGCCCAGACAGCAGCGGGGAGACGTTCTACTTTCTGATCCGCTGCAGGCGCAAATTCCGGCAGGAGCAGTTCCAGCTGTTCTCTCATTTTCTCCTCCGGCGCATAAAGTATAAGGAATGAATTCTGCTCCTCCTTTTCATCCCCCATTCCCACGTTCACGATCTCTGCCATATATCTGTGGAATATCCGTGCGACAAAAGACTGACGGATCTTGAGAGCCTGGATCTTATCCACAGGGATCGTATACTCCATCTTTTTCAGAAATCCGTATTTGATATAGATCTTGTCTCCCCGGCGCTTTGCCCGGAAGTCATAATACCGGATAAAATCTTTTACCGTGTCCCACAGAGCGGACAAAACGATACCGGCTGCCACAACGATACCGGCTGCCGCCCCAAGAAGAGAACTCATCAGATGCGGCTGCTCCAGAAGCTGGAGCACAGTCGTCACGGTTCCGATGACAGCCCCTGTCAGGATAAGCAGAGAAAAAATATTCACGGAAAAAACTCCATGCTGAAAGACATCTCCAAACTCCGCCCGGATATCAAACACTTCATCCTCCGCTTCTGCAGCGCTTCCAAACTGCTCCTGGCCGCACACTTCCTGTTCCGGCTGCCCCTGCAGCTTCCGTGTGATCTTCGCCTTAAATTTTGCAGCATCCGCTTTTTTCAGTACGATCTTTACGTCAGTACTGTCCGCCGTAGACCGGCTGTTTGTATCCAGCTTCACCTTACACGTTCCAAGAATCATCTCAAACAGATTCTGTTCGATATTGATATTGGAGATATTCCGGATCCCGATGGTATTTTTCTTTTTGTTGACTTTGCCCCGTTCTATGACGACCGCGTTCTCTTCAATACAGATGTATGTATTCGCCCATGCAAAAATCCGATTTCCCACGGAAAGCACCAGAAAAAGAGCCAGCACCAGAAAAATGATCATTCCTTTGCCCTGCAGAAAAGACATGTCCGTCTCCGCCATTTCCTCCACATTCTGCATCACAATTGAGACCGCCAGTACAGCTAAGGCAACAATTCCTGCTCCTATCTGTTCAATAATGATCGATATATGATTTCGAAACTTTTTATTTTCTTCCATCTTCTGATTTCTCCTCTGCCCTCTGATCCTTCACGATTTCATTGATCCTCCTGCGGAGACCCTCCGCGATCTGTTCCGCTTTCTCTTCTTCTACGAAGGAGAGAGTCACATCTCCTCCTCCGGTAGTCACGATCACTTTCGCCACTTTGAATATCTGGTCAAAAGGTCCCTTTGCAGTCTGAAGTTTATGTATCCTCTCGATCGGCACGATACTGCGCTTTACAAACAGATATCCTTCTATAATGTCAATGCACTCTTCATTGATACTGTAACGGTAGCGGTGGTATCTGAAGTAAGGACTGACCAGAACCTCTATCAGGAGAGCAGCGGCAATCCCGAGGGAAATCCATTTTCCTGCCGTAATGTCCTCCGGAAAGATCCAGAAAACATTGACCGCTCCGATGATCGCAAGAAGAACGGCTCCTCCCGTCACACCTGCAAGATACATACAGTAAAGCGCCCGTTTTGAAAGTTTCTCGTAAGTCACATCGCCTGATCTTTTTGCCGTTGCTTCATATTTTTTTCCCATAATCTCCTCCTGAACAGCAGCAATAGATATCCGCCGCCATCTGTATTATCATTTTAATACAATAGTACATATAACCTGATCTTTTGTCAATAGGAAAAGGACACCTGAAAATATCATATATGTAAAAGAGGCCAGGTCCATGCATGCCTGTTTCTGACCTCCTGGATTTCTTTCTCTAAACCGGTTCCTCCCCCAGTTTCTCCTCGATCCGGAGCAGCCGGTTGTATTTCGCCACCCGCTCCGAACGGCAGGGGGCTCCTGTCTTGATCTGCCCGGCATTGAACGCCACTGCGATATCTGCGATAGTGGTATCCTCAGTCTCCCCGGATCTGTGTGAGATCACCGTGCGGAATCCTGACTCCTGTGCCATCCGTATGGCTTCAAATGCTTCTGTGAGCGTACCTGCCTGATTGACCTTGATCAGGACGGCATTTCCCGCCCCTGTCTCAATTCCCTGTTTGAGCCTCTCCGTATTTGTGACAAAAAGATCATCCCCTACCAGCTGGATACGGTCTCCCAGGCGGGTTGTGATCTGCCGCCATCCCTCCCAGTCCTCTTCGCCCAGAGGATCTTCAATTGAACAGATCGGGAACTCGGACGCCAGGTCCTCAAAATAGCAGATCATCTCCTCCGCTGACCGCTCCACAAGCCTTCCCTGCATCCTGCTTTCCCCGGGAAACCGGTATTTCCTCGTCTCCGAATCATAAAGTTCTGATGCCGCCGCATCCAGAGCGATCGTTATATCCCGCCCCATCCTGTATCCTGCCTTTTCCACCGCATCCCGGATCGCCCGGAGTGCCGCTCTCGTATCTGGAAGGTCCGGCGCAAATCCTCCCTCATCCCCTACCGCCGTATTAAGTCCCCGGCTCTTCAGCACGTCTCCCAGGGAGTGGTAGACTTCAGCACAGATACGGAGCCGCTCCCGAAACGTTCTTTCTCCCGCAGGCATGATCATAAATTCCTGGATGTCCAGAGAATTGTCCGCATGGACGCCGCCATTTAAGATATTCATCATGGGAACCGGCATCTGGCTGCTGCGGACGCCGCCCAGATAGCGGTACAGCGGAACGCTCAGGGCAGCTGCCGCCGCATGTGCCGCGGCCATGGATACACTCAGGATCGCATTTGCTCCAAAGGCGCTCTTATCCGGCGTCCCGTCCGCCCGGATCATTGCCCTGTCAATTTCCTCCTGCTCAAACACATTCATGCCGATCACCACCGGCGCGATCCTGCTGTTCACATTTTCCACAGCCTGTTCCACGCCTTTTCCCCCATAGCGCTTCTCTCCGTCCCTTAGTTCGACCGCCTCGTATTTTCCGGTGGACGCGCCGGAGGGAACCGCCGCCGAACCAACCACCGTTTCTCCTGCCAGCACTTCAGCCTCCACCGTCGGATTTCCCCTTGAATCCAGGATTTCCCTGGCATATATATCGCTGATCTTCAGATTTCTGTCCATGTGTCTTCGCCCTCCATTTAATATCAGTCAGCCCCAAAACCGCTGACTGTAACTGGTAGTTTATTATTTCCTTCTGTCAGCCTGTTAATGCGTTGACTTTTTATATTCCAGAGATTACAATTCGTTTAGGCGTATGTAATAACAGGGGGAACAGACAAATGAAAAGCAAAATCAAATACTTTTTTCTTCTGACCGGAAGCACACTCATCATGGCGGTCGGAACCTATTTTTTCAAATTTACCAACAACTTTACATTCGGCGGCATTACCGGTCTTGCTGTCCTTGTGGCAAAGACCGGAGTTATCTCTGCCAGTGATTTCAACCTGATCGCCAGCATGATCCTGCTGGTGATAGGAATGTTTGTACTCGGTAAAAAATTCGCTGCCAAAACAGCATACTGCAGTATTCTGCTTTCCGTGGCCCTTTCCGTAATGGAACGTATCTGGCCTCTGGACGGACCGCTCACAGACCAGCCCATGCTGGAACTTTGTTTCGCCATCGCTCTCCCGGCGCTGGGCTCCGCTGTTCTGTTCAATATCGGCTCTTCCAGCGGCGGCACCGATATTATTGCCATGATCCTGAAAAAGTACTCAAGTTTTGATATCGGCCGCGCGCTTCTGGTCACGGACGCTGTGATCACTGCATTCAGCTTCTTCGTGTTCGACGTTGAGACAGGTCTCTATTCTCTTCTCGGACTGGCGATCCGTTCCTTCATGGTGGATACCTTTATCGAGAGTTTTAACCTGTCGAAATATTTTACTGTCGTGTGCGACCATCCGGAGCCGATCTGCGACTATATCGTCCACACTCTCGTCCGCAGCGCCAGTGTATTCGAGGCCCGCGGAGCTTATTCCGGCAAGGAAAAGCATATTATACTGACTGCTCTCAACCGGGTGCAGGCAGTGCGGCTGAGGAACTTTATCAAGCAGAATGAGCCGGATGCATTTATCCTGATCTCAAATACAAGCGAGATCATCGGTAAAGGTTTTCACAGTGTATAGCCTGGCTTACCGGACTTTCACCTTATTCCGGAATTGACAGGAATTGAACAGAAACAGACATCAATCTGACAGACAGGAGAATTATCATATGAAACATCTTGTGATCGCGGAAAAACCGTCCGTGGCAAGGGACATTGCCCGTGTTCTCGGCTGCGGAAAGAAAACCAGTTCATACATGGAAGGAAAAGACTATATCGTCACATGGGCTCTGGGGCATCTGGTGACCCTTGCGGACCCGGAACAGTACGGAGAGCAGTATAAAACATGGAACATGGATACTCTTCCCATGCTGCCGAAGCACTGGAAACTGGTCGTCATCAAACAGACCTCAAAACAGTATCATGCAGTAAAAGAGCAGATCTTCCGGAAAGATGTATCTGACATCATCATCGCCACTGATGCCGGAAGAGAA
>DWVT01000144.1 GCA_019120075.1 Candidatus Mediterraneibacter excrementigallinarum | reverse complement strand
GATCTCCTCTACTCTGCACTCCAGAGAAATCGGGAGTTCCTCGATCACCGGGGCATCAACGAATTCGCTCTTTACAGTGTGGAACCCGGACTTTTCCATTTTGTCGGGCCCTCTAAATTATAGCACAGGTTCCTTTCCCTATTCACTCCCTCTGCTTCACCGTCAGGACCAGTCCTGCAACCATCAGAATGATAGCAAAGATCTGAAGGACCATATGGATCACTGGGGAAATGGAATCCCGGGCTGCCAGCAGACATGCATTGATGAGAAGTCCTGTGGGAAGCAGCACCGAGATTGTCCGCACGCTGTTTTCCTGCTCGATCCCGGTCTTTTTCGCCTCCAGCCCGGCAATGACTCCCTTGGTCTTTCCCACAGCGTTCACACAGACAAGCACAAAGGCTGCCAGCAGGATGGCCGCCGCCCAGCCCACCGGATTCCCTGAAATACCGCCCGCCACCTCTATGAGCATGCAGATGATTTCCAGAATACATGCGACTTTGAACATTCGGAGTATCTTTGTATAGTGCTCAATCTGAGATTCCACATCCGTGTACAGTTCAAAGGGGCCGTCCGCCGTACGTTTTCGGAGGATGATCCAGTACCCCCAGAGAGTAACGATCTCCACGCCCAGTTCCTCCATCAGGTCTCTGTACTCACTGCTGACCGAAAAAAGTTGATCCCCGAGATCGACCTGATAGGTGTACTCCCCTTTTTCACACGCCTCAAACCTGTAAAATCCGGCGAAAAAGCCTGTCAGCGCCCAGCCGTCCGCCGCCATTTTATTCAGCCATTCTGTTTCCGTGTCCTTATTGTAATACAGTCTGAATCTGATCATGTCTCTCCCTCCTCCATCAGCTTTGCGTTGTTCAGCAGTTCTTCAAGCCGGCTTTTCTCCGTCTCGAACGCCTGCCTTCCCAGTTCCGTGATAACATATTCCTTCTTCTTTCTCGACTCCGTATCCTGGCTGTAGATCCGGATCCACTGGCGCTTCTGCATGGTCTGCAGTGCTCCGTACAGCGTTCCCGGTCCCAGGACAACACGACCATCTGTCAACTGCTCCACCTCCTGGATCACTCCATATCCGTGATTCGGTCTCCGCAATGCCAGAAGGATATAAAAAAATGCTTCTGTCAACGGCGTATCTTTTTCTGACATCATCTCACTCCTTTCCGTACTGCATCTTCTATCAACCAATCATTTTCGTCTCCCGATATATCGCCAAGTGATATATTGTAATTATAATATATCGTGGGATGATATATTTGTCAAGCAGCTTTTATGAATTTCAGATTTTTCAGAGATTTCATTCAGAAAACACTTTTCCGGTTAAATTTCCGCTAAGACTTGCCCTCCTTCCTTGTCAGATCAAGCTGCTGCCGTTATAATTTCCACTGTTTATGCTGAAAATGAAAACATAGCACATCTCACCGTAGTCCTGCATAAATGTGTCCGACAGCACTTATAATGAAACTAAAATATAAAAGAAGTCAAAAAGGAGTTTTAAATATATGGATGAAAACAGCAGAAAAGACAATAACTTTCTCACTGCCCTGAAAGGACTGATCATCGGCGGGACCATGCTGGTCCCCGGCGTAAGCGGCGGATCTATGGCAATGATCCTGGGGATCTACGACCGGCTGATCTCCTCCGTGAGTTCGTTTATGAAAAGCAAGAAAGAGAATCTCGTTTTCCTTGTTATCTTCTCCCTTGGAGGTATCCTTGGCATCCTTTTGTTCGCCAACCCTCTCCTGCAGCTCATCGAGCGCTATCCCATGCCCATGCTCTACTTCTTCATCGGCGCTGTGGCAGGCGGGATCCCGCTGATCGTCCGGCAGGCAGGAGCAAAACGGCTGACCTGGAGGATTGCTGGATATGTGGTGCTGGGCCTGATCGCGGTCTCCGCTCTGGGACTTCTCCCGCCGGATCTTTTCAATGCGGAGAATTCCACCGGGGCAACAGGCTTTCTCCTGCTCCTCATCGCAGGATTTGTCACTGCGGCAGCCCTCGTTCTTCCCGGGATCAGTGTGTCATATCTTCTGCTGCTCCTGGGCCTGTATGACAGGACCATGAACGCTATCAGCACTCTCCACCTTCCCTTCCTTCTCCCTCTGGGGATCGGACTGGTATTGGGGATCGTCCTCATCACAAGAGCACTGGAACGCGCCATGGCAGCGCACCCACATCCGTCCTACTTTATCATCCTGGGTTTCCTTCTCGGCTCTGTCGCCGAGATTTTTCCCGGAGTCCCGCAGGGACTCGCGCTTCCTGTCTGCGCGATCACTTTTGCCGCAGGATTCTGCGCGATCTTCTTTCTCTCCCGTATGGAAATGAAAAAGGAACAGCACCGGGGCTGACTCTCCCCGAGTTGTTCCTTTTTCTGGTCTTTTTTCTCAAACTGTTTCTGATAAGTTTATCTTTCAGTTATAGTCTGGGATTCTCGCTGACTTTCCAGTTCAATCCCCATTTATTCATCAATTCCATAAACGGATCCGGGTCAAATTCCTCCACATTGAACACGCCCGCTTTTTTCCATGTTCCATTCATGACCAGCATTGTCCCTATCATGGCCGGCAGTCCCGACATATACGCTGCCGCCTGTGATCCCGATCTGTTATAACATTCTTCATGATCACATATACTGTAGAGATACAGTTTCTTCTCTTTTCCGTCCTTCTTTCCCTCAAGAAGACATCCGACACTTACCTTTCCCCTGGTTTCCGCCGCCAGCGAGGAAGGATCCGGAAGAAATGTGCTTAAAAATTCAAGCGGCACGATCTCCTGATCTTCATATCTGACCGGCTCAATTGAAGTCAGCCCCAGTTCCTCCAGACATTTCAGATATGCAATGTCTCTTTCACTGAACGATTTAAAGAAACGGATCCGTTTAATTCCGGGAACGTGCAGTGCCAGAGATTCAGGCTCCTCATGGCGAATCAGATACATATCCCGCTCACCGATTTCCGGAATCCTGTATTTCTGTGAGATTGCCAGCGGTTCTGTCTCGATCATGCTTCCGTCTTTCCAGTAAGCGCCGCCCAGGGACAGTCTGCGAAGACCGGTCTGTGGATTAACCCCGGCAGCAAACGGATGCCTGTTTTCTCCTGTATTGCATTCAAAGATATCAATATGATTTATCTCGTCAAAATAATGTTTCAGCGCATAAGCACAGAACACTTCTGTAAGCCCCGGATCAGCACCGCAGCCCAGAAGAGCTGTCAGTCCGGCCTTTTCGAAACGGTCCCTGTATTCCCACTGCCATTTATATTCGAACACTGCCGTTTCCTCCGGCTCATAGGCTGACGTGTCGATATAGTGAACACCCGCTGCCAGACACGCCTCCATGATCAGAAGATCCTCACACGGCGGAGTAAGGTTCAGCACTGCTTCAGGCTGCTCCTCCCGGATCAGTTCCGTCAGGACTGCCGTATCGTCCACATCCACCTGCACCGGGATGATTTTTGCATCCGTTGTTCCCTCAAGCTTTTTCTTCAGAGCTTCACATCTGGACAGATCTCTGTCCGCGATCACCACTTCCGAAAAGAATTCGCTGTGCCGGCAGCACTGATATATTGCCGCATTTCCTGTCCCTCCACATCCAATGACCATGATCTTTCCCATTTTCATTTTCTCCTTTCTCTGTACAGTAATTTTGTCTGTCCACACAGGGAGCAGTTTCAGTTTCCTATGTTTGCTATCCGATCAACGCGATATCCAGATCAGCTCACGGCAAAGCCGCCCGCTGGTCTCCGCTCCGGTCCGCGCCAAACGGATGCCCGCATGTCTGTTTATGCAAGCTTGCCCATCCATGCGCCCCGCCGGGCTTATCACACAAAAGACACAGGTCCGGGCATTGAGCACCCAGCCTGTGTCTTTATCATAATCTCTCTTTCATTCCCGTTCGGCAGATAAAACAGAAAGTCTGAGTTTCTGACTCAACCAATCATACAAATTTTTACACTGGTATCGTATCACACAACAATATGGAATTCAAGAAATATTAGAGATCAGCTATCTGACTCTCGCAAACCGGATGTTCACCCGGAACAGATCCCCGTCCAGATACAGCTCAAACTCTCCTCCCTGCATCTGCACCAGGCTTTTTGCGATAGAGAGCCCCAGGCCGCTCCCTTCCGTACTCCTGGAAATATCGCCCCGTATAAACCGCTCTGTCAGCTCATCCGCCGTAATATTGAGCTGCTGCTCCGAGACATTCTTCAGGGTGAAATTTACCGAATCTTCTGTCAGGGCCATATCCGCGTAAACCCTGGTTCCCGGCATAGCGTATTTCGCGGCGTTCCCGAAGATATTTTCCAGGACGCGCCACATCCTTCTGCCATCCACATGGATCACCGCCGGCTCTTCCGGTATGTTCAGAACCACCGTCAGGTTCCTGGCCTCAAATTTTTCTGCCATCTCTCCTTCTGTCTGCTGAACCAGCTCCCTCAGATCCACATCCATATATTCCAGGGAAATATTCCCGCTGCTGACCTTTGACGCTTCCACCACGTCCTCGGTCAGGGTCTTGAGCCTCTGTGCCTTCGACTCCAGAATATCCAGATACCCCTGTATCTTCGGATCACTGATATTAGAGCGCTTCAGGATATCCACATAGTTGATGATCGATGTCAGAGGCGTCTTGATATCATGTGACACATTGGTGATCAGGTCAGTCTTCAGCCGTTCATTTTTCATGGCTTCCTCAACCGCTTTGCTAAGTCCGCTCCCGATGTCATTGATCTTCTCCGCAAGATCACGGTTCCCGCCCCTCAGCCCGTTCAGCGGGATCTGATAATTCATATTTCCTGTGGCAATCTCCTCGATTCCTTTCTTCAGTCTGTTCTTTGCGATCACATTGCTGAGCACCACATAGACTACCGCAATATCCGCTGCCAGAAGAACTACCGCGAACAGTGCAGAGCCGTTCGAAGCCATTGCAAACCACTGCAGGATGATAAATATCCCGAGAAGGATTCCTACCTTTACAGTGGCGGAACGCTCCGAAGCCACCTCCGTTCCAAAATGTATCACCGCCCGGCACACACTGTCCTGCCACAGTCTCTTACCCTTTATTCTTCGGATAAGGCTGATATATCCGCAGAAAAAGCAGAGAAATGTAAACGTTCCATACAGGAACAGTCCCACAGAATCAAAAAGGTCATATTCCTGTGTGAGCAGCCCGGAATAATAATAGACCGGATATTCTAAACCGGCTGTTTCATATGAGAATGCATCGGTCACGCCGATGTCAATCCCGCTCCATGTCATAGAGAAAAACCATGTCCCGAAGATCCATATAAAAATGACCAGCGCAGCAGCTATCTCTGTTTTCCAGTGATCAAAGGCGGTCAGATGGAGTTCGTCATCTTCACTCCGCCTCCCGGCAGTTATAGTGATCCATACGATACTTATGAGGAAAACCACTGCCGAAACCATGGAAATGATCAGCGAACTTCTGATATACGGCACATTGGTATCATAGTTCAGCTTTCCTTCATAAAACTGATCCTGGATCGGGAACTGCGTATTCACCGCAACTGCAAATGTGCTGCTGAAATTTTTCCTGTTGCTGTACGCTCTGACTGTATCCCACTCGCCCGCCTCGGAGATTGTCATATTTGTCTCAAAGTCTTTAAGGCGTGGATATACCACCATATATTTCACGGAATCCGCCGTCTTCATCTTCTCAATATTCTCTGCAGCTTCCCCGTAATTTTCATAGTCACTTCTGTTTGTCACGACCCGCTTCGTCTCATCGTTGATATACAGATACGTAAGGTTTGTATTTCCCTCCGCCAGGTAGTCCCACCCGTTATTGTATGTCTGAATATCCGAATACAGGCTGCTCAGCACGGAAGTGATATCATCATAGATGATCGACAGTTTCCCGTTCAGACGCGGATTTTCGTTCACTACCTGCAGAAGGTTTTTTCCGCTCTGAGTGAGATATTTCTCTTTCAGAGACTCTCCGAAATTCCAGCAGTCCGTATACTGCACTCCGCCTTCATCATCAAGTATCCTGAAATCATACTGGCCCGACGTAGTGTACTCTCCATTTTCCAGCCCCTTCAGGAACATATCTGGATCAGCCCCCTCATCCATCTCAAGGACAAGCCGTCCGTTCTCAAACAGCGTGAGGAAATCATTCAGATAATAGTAATAATAGCTTCCATCCGGCTTCTCGCAGACAATCACACCGTTGTCATCGTAAATATCCCCTTCGCCGTTTGCATAATCCTCGCTCCAGTTCTCCAGTTCATCCAGAGTATATGCAACCCCGGAAACATCCTCCCCGCTGATATTGTCCGATTTACTGTACTCTATGATATCGATCACTTTATCCGGATTGTAGGCCCCGTCCGTCTCAAAGAGATTCTCCAGCCGCAGCTGCTGCAAAACCTCCATCATAGAATTTTCCACCAGCGCATTGAAATCATCCGAATCTTCAAACGCCTTATCCGACAGATGCCACAATTCCGCGGGATTTGCCGTCCCGGCAATCGTCAGCGCCCCGATGAGACTTGTCACAAAGGCTGCCCCGCTGAGCACTGCCAGCAGAAAAATGACCGCTTTCGCAGTTGTCTTCTTATACCATTTATTCATAAATCTCCCTTCATCGCTCCCGTCTTTTTTTACATTTTCTCGATCTTATATCCGACTCCCCATACGACCTTGAGATATCTGGGGTCTTTGGGATTGATCTCGATCTTCTCTCTGATATGACGGATATGCACCGCGACAGTATTGTCTGCTCCGATCGCCTCTTCATTCCAGATCGACTCATAAATCTGGTTTATCGAAAATACTCTCCCCTGGTTTTTCATGAGCAGGAGCAGGATATTATACTCAATAGGCGTAAGTTTTACCGGCTCCCCGTCCACGGTCACTTCCTTCAGGTCGTCATTGATCCGCAGGCCGCCCACTTCATAAACCTTGTCTTTTCTGTCCTGTACGGTTCCGCCCAGCTGTGTATACCGGCGAAGCTGAGACTTCACACGCGCCACCAGCTCCAGCGGATTAAACGGCTTTGTCACATAGTCATCGGCGCCGATATTGAGTCCCAGAATCTTATCTGCATCCTCGGATTTAGCCGAAAGGATGATAATGGGAATACTGTTCTTCTCCCGGATCTTAAGGGTGGCTCTGATCCCGTCCAGCTTCGGCATCATAACGTCAATGATCAGCAGGTTCACGTCCTCCTTCTCAAGGACGCTGAGCGCCTCGATCCCGTCATATGCCTTGAGGATGCGGTATCCTTCCTGGCTGAGATATATTTCTATCGCATCTACGATCTCTCTGTCGTCGTCACATACTAATATATTGTACATTTTTCATCACCTCCCTTACAGTATATATGATAAGGGGGATTTATTAAAAGGGATGAGGGGAAATCTTAGGAAATTATTAATTTCTCTTTTGATCCGGCATCCGACTTTGTCTCTGAATAAAGAAATAAGGTGACTGCTGCACTTATCTGCCATGCAACAGTCACCTGTTATCTCCAATACAGTTAAATTCTCCATTGTATTACATCACAATCCAAACCTTTTTCACTCCAGGATCTCTCTCACCTGCTCCGGTGGCAGCCCGCATTCCTCCGCAATCTCCTCTTGCGATCTTCCTTCTGACGAAAGCCGGAAAATACGTTTCGCAAGTTCGAGTCCTTCCGCACGGCCTTCCTCATGTCCCTCTGCACGGCCTTCTGTGCGTCCTTCCTCGCGTCCTTCTGCGCGTCCCTCTGCGCGTCCCTCTGCACGACCTTCCGCACGGCCCTCTGCTCGGCCCTGGGCGCGACCTTCCGCACGGCCCTGGGCATGCCCGGATATCCTGGCTTTCTCCTTCTCCCTTTCCAGCTCATCAGCAAACAGTTCTCTCAATGCATCGCACATTTCTTCTTCAACCTCCATTTCCTTCCAGTTCGCCCTGGTGATCAGATCCATCACCGCAGCGTAGTCCTTTGAATCCCGGTATGGTTCATATCTTGTGATCAGACTGCTGATCTCTTTCCCTGCTTTCAGATTCGTTCTCAGGTTCTGCAGCCAGTAATTCTCCTCCTGGGTCAGTTCATGCGTGATCAGAAGCTGCATGGGAACCGCATCGCCTTTCAGGTAATAAATCCCTTTGTAATGCTGTTCCGCTCTCATTCCTCTCACTTCTTTCAGGTGTTTCACCATTTCCCGGGGATAACGGTTGCACACAAACGTGATCGTGATCTCGGTCGGCTCAATCTCCCTGATCCGGTTCGTATTCGACTGATAAAAGCAGGCATACCCATACACTTTATAAAAATCATTTACGCTCAGATTATCGTCCGGCGCCTTGTACTCGACAATATTGTGCTGCCGGAATATCCTTCCGATCGTCTTGCGTATCAATGCATCCTTCCGCTTCTTGATAATGAGTACATCGATCTGGGGAGGCTTCTTGCTCAGCAGGTATTCCTCCTGCAGTTCCAGCTCTTTCCTTTCAATCTCTTCCGCGAACGTGATCCGGAGCGCGGCTCCGAATGCCGGATGCCATTGCAGCCTCTGGCCGTCTTGTTTCTTTCTTCCACTCATCTGTGGATTTCTCCTTTCAGTATAGCCAATTCATTTTCCGGTTGCAACACAGTGGCAGATAATTTTCCAACAGTCCAGCCATCAAAAATACACAGTTCTGAACTGTTACGACGTCTTGATCAATGGCATCACTCCTTCGCTTTCAGTTTTTCAATCTGTTACAAACAAAAACTGGAAATCCGCTCTGAACTCAGAGCATGAAACCTGTTCTTCGGCGGTCAGACAGGACAGAACGTCCTCCGCCAGAGATATCCC
>DWVT01000143.1 GCA_019120075.1 Candidatus Mediterraneibacter excrementigallinarum | reverse complement strand
CTGACAGGTCATAACAGTAATCCTTCCATGTGGCAAGTCCGACTGGCCCGTTTACCTGGAACAGCGTAGGAGCCTCATCTTTCGCCATCTCCGATTTAAGCTGCGACTCATATGTTCCGGATGCCGCTGTCTGCACATCAACCTGTACCCCTGTTTCATCCGTATACTGCTCAGCAAGTTCCACCCACTGATCCGCCTGTTCCGGCTTGAAGTTCAGGTAATAGACTTTTCCTGAGGACGTACTTCCGCCGCCGGACGAACCTCCTTCCTTTGAGTCATTAGAACTTCCGCAGCCCGTCACCAGTCCTCCGACCATCGCTGCCGCAAGTACAAAAGCAAGTACTCTTTTCTTCTTCATAAAACCTTCCTCCTTTTCACTGTTTTATCTTTGTTGTGGTTATTATAGGAAAAACCGGTCTGAAGAGACATGATAAAATTTTCAGAAACGTGTCATTATTTCAAGATAATGTGATATCATAAGTGGCGTGTACTTTGGAACGGTATTTGATATTTTTTTAACAGGTGCCGTGTACTTTGTACAAAGTACACGGCACCTGTTAAAAATTTATCCAGAATATTCCGACAGAAAGGCTTTCCATGGACCGTATCATCACCTACACCATTAAAAATACTGAAAACAGTCTCCGCGTGGAACAATTTCTCCGCCGCCACAGCTACTCTTATCAGAATCTGACACAGCTCAAAAAAATGCCTGAGAGCATCCTGATCAACGGAACCTGGGCATATATGAAAGAACTTCTCACGGAGGGCGACACTCTCACCGTGCGCATACAGGAGAACCAGTCTTCCCCCCATATTCCCCCTGTGGAACTTCCTCTTGATATTGTGTACGAAGACGACGATCTCATCGTCATCAACAAGCCTGCAGGGATGCCTATCCATCCCTCCCTCAACAATTACCGCAATTCCCTTGCAAATGCTCTGATGTATTATTATAAGAAGCAGG
The DNA here is from genome assembly GCA_019120075.1 of Candidatus Mediterraneibacter excrementigallinarum. Classification (GTDB taxonomy): domain Bacteria; phylum Bacillota; class Clostridia; order Lachnospirales; family Lachnospiraceae; genus Mediterraneibacter; species Mediterraneibacter excrementigallinarum. The sequence goes on along the minus strand of DWVT01000143.1, from coordinate 7,304 downwards.
GCAAGCCCTTCATCTTTCGGTGTACAAACCGTCTCGACCGGGACACCTCCGGTCTGACTGTGATCGCAAAACATCTGGTCAGCTCCAGTATTCTCTCCCAGATGGCAGTCCGCCATGAGATCACCAGGGAATATCTTGCCATTGTGCGCGGTCCGGTCACACCTTCCCAGGGTACGATCAATGCCCCGATCGGCAGAGCGGGGACTTCTCTGATCGAACGGAAAATTGATCCTGAACATGGTGAAAATGCAGTCACTCACTACCGGGTCATCAACGGAAAAAACGGGCACAGCCTCGTCTCACTCATTCTTGAGACAGGCCGCACCCATCAGATCCGTGTTCATATGAAATATATCGGTCATCCCCTCATCGGAGATTACCTCTACAATCCCGACATGGAGTTCATCTCCCGCCAGGCGCTCCACTCTCACCGGCTGAGCTTCCGCCACCCCATTACCGGGAAAACGATGGAGTTTGAAGCACCACTGCCGGAAGATATGGCAGTAATCCTTATGGATCACTGATCCACCTGACATCCCTCTATCTCCGTATCGACCGCATTTCCCACGATCGGGAAAAAGTTCACTGAAGATATCTCCGTATCTTCCAGCACCAGTTCATGGATGGCTGCTCCGTCACTTGCCCGGAAAAACCCCTGATCAGTGTCTTTCCCGTTTACCTTCAGATCCCGGATCACATATCCGTCCCCCTCAAATCTGCCGGTAAAATGGTCATCTTCACTTCCCAGAGGAGTCCACTCCTTCGTCAGTGTGATGTCATTTCCCAGCACATAGTTCCCTGAAAGAGGAAGCGTCCTGCCTATGGAACGAAGTTCCTCTTCCGTACTGATCACGCTGTACTCTCTGCCATCGATCATTGTGGTCTCTACATCAGAACGGCTCACCGCCCCGGTTTCTTCAGCCTTCTCCGAACTGCAGCCCGACAACAATATCACCAAACACACCAGCAAGACTATCCTTTTTTTCATATGCCGCCTCCTACACACTCAGCTTACGGTCAGCCAGAACACATGTCACCGCAAAAACAACCACGCAGAAGATCAGATAATAGAAGATTTCCCAGACATTCATGCCAATCGGAGACACCTCAAGACCGGGAATCTGTGTCACAAGATAGCTTCCCCGCTCTGCGATCCAGTTGATAACAAAGAAAAGAATGACCGCAAAGAATCCTGCAAACCTCGACCGGATCAGCAAAGTCCTGGACAGTACCACTGCCAGAAAACCGATCATGATGACCTCTGTCCACGCGACAAAAAAACTGAAGGCGAACCAGATCAGATTCAGGAAGATTGCCCCCTTATTATAATCTGTCGTTCCGGTGACAAGAAATTCAAATATCCTCGTACACGCCTCCGCGATCTGCCGGATCCCGCCGGAAGCATAAAGCGCAGATATCAGAGAGATGCATCCCGCGCCAAAAAACAACGCAAACACGAACAGCATCTGTAAGATCGCAGCCAGGAACTTTGCCCCGAAAATTTCCCATATGGACTTTGGCACCATCCACAACATATAACTCTGCTTTGTCTTCAGATCACGGTTGAGCACCAGGATACTCTCCACTCCCGTATAAAGGAGCAGGAGAAATGATCCGCATAGCATCAGACCGAGAGAACATGCCGCAACGCTGTCGCTTTCAAAGATCAGTCCCCATATAAATGCCAGCAGGCAGACCGCCAGTCCGACCAGCATCACCATCCTTGACGTCCTTTGTTTCTTCCATTCATATTTTATCAGTTTTCCCATTTTACTCTCCTCCTTACATGACGTCCATATAAATATCCGTGAGGGATCGCCCGCTCATGATCCTCTCTTTTTCAAGATCCGCCACTTTCAGGACTTCTCCCGATTTGATAAATATCGCTTCATCAATAAAACTCTCCACCTCTTCCAGCAAATGGGTGGATATCACAAACGTATTGTCTTCTCCTGCCTCGCTCAGGATAAGAGAAATGATTTCTTCTCTCGCTTTATAATCAATCCCGTTCAACGGCTCATCCAACAGGCAGAGGACCGCCTTCCGTGACATCGTTGCCACGATCTTGAGTTTTGCGCCCATTCCACTGGAAAGATTTCTCACTTTCATCCTGTTTTCCAGCCCGGCTTTTTCTACAAGCCCGTTGAATTTCTCCCGGTCAAAATCCTCAAAGAAGTCCTGATAATACTGCCCTACATCCTCTACCTTCATATAATCATAGTAAAAAGGTTCCGTAGACATATAGGCGATCTCCGCCTTGTCTCTGTAGCAGAGCGGATGGTCTTTGTACAGGATCTCTCCTGACGACGGTTTCGTAAGTCCCGCTGTCATTTTCATCCATGTTGTCTTCCCGCTTCCGTTTTCTCCCAGCAGTCCATATATCCTGCCCTTTTCCAGGCTCAGATTTACATTGGAAACCGCTCTTTTTCCCACAAATGTTTTTGTCAGATCTTTACACTCCAGTATCATTCCTGCTCCTCCTTATAATCCGCCACCTGGCAGAGAATATCGCCTTTCTGAAATCCCAGGTCTTTCATCTCATGCATAAAATTTTTCAAAAGTTCCTCGGCCATCTCTTTTTTCAGGTTCTCAAACATATTTTCCTCCTCCGAGACGAATGTCCCGATGCCCCGTTTCGTATAACAGTATCCTTCACTTTCCATCTCCCGGTAGATCCTTGCCGCCGTGTTCTGATTCACCTTATACAGGACCGCCAGTTCACGGCTTGAGGGCATCTTGTCTCCGGGTTTTAACTCGCCCTTGATCATCTTCTTCTGCAGTTCCCGGATCACCTGCAGATAGATCGGAGTTCCCGCGCTGTATTCCATGTCATCCCTCCATTACATTATACGAACACCCTCCCGGTGCTCCGCGTATCTTTATCATTTACGTCACCATCTGTATCAGTGCTATAGTTAGATAGTACACTATGTCTTTATGTAAGTCAAGTATATTTTGGAAAATGTTTCATTTCATAACTCACCGGGAACATTTAAAATCACATTCCGAAATTGTATGCAGTATTCAGGAACCCGGTCGGGCGTATCGCGATCGGATAGGGAGAAGCGTATCGCACAAAAATACCGGGTGCCAGAGGACTCCCCGCCCCTGTACAGCCCGGTATCCGTTGCGTATTTTATTTACTGTACAATTTCCCCTTGTCAGAAATTTTCTATTCGTTTCTGATGGCAGCCAGCGGGCTCAGCCGCATCGCCCTGAGCGCCGGGAAATATCCCGCAGCCATTCCCACAAGAACCGCGAACCCCAGCGCTGCAAGCGCCAGCCAGGGAGGGATATAAGAAAGTTTCCCGCTCACCCCCATACTTTCTCCTGACACAACAAAGTTGACTGCCGCAGACATGATAAAACTCAGGATATTTCCCACAACGCCTCCCATAAAACCGATAAACGCGGCTTCCAGGAGAAACATCTGCCGTATGTTCTTCAGACTGCACCCGATCACCTTCATAACGCCAATCTCTTTTGTCCTTTCATAAATAGACATCATCATCGTATTTGTGATACCGATCGCCGCCACGAACAGCGAAACAGCTCCAATGCCTCCAAGTACTCCCTGAACCATGGCAAACTGCTTTTTCATGCTGTTGATATACTCAATATTTGTGGAGACATCATATCCCATAGAGCGGATCGTATCCGCCAGTTCTTCCACATGATCCATATCATCTGCCTGAACACTGGCAGATGAATATACGAACTGTCGGTATGGTTTTCCACTTTTTGTAGTTGGCTGTCCCGGGATCGCGCGTCCACGGAATTCTTTCTGAAGAGTCGATTTCAGGACATTAATGTCACAGAATACAGAATAGGAATTTGAATTATATGAATCCACTCCTCCCGCCACTACTCCGCAGGCATGTACGACATGTTTCTTCGGTGCCTTTGTCTGTGTGACAGTCCCGGTCTCCCCGCCTGTATTCTCTTCCAGGCCGACCGAAGGGGAATTCTGACTGGAATAATATGCGTCCTGGTCAAGAATGAGAAAAAGCTGATCCGTTTTAAAATCAATGTCGGGCAGCTCGCCGGTCTCCCAGTATCCCCTTCCCGTAGATTCCTCATAAAAATTTGTGATGACCCCGTTTCCAACCACCAGTTCCAGTTCCGCACTGTCCGGATCCGGCAGTCTCCCGCCCGGCTCCAGCTCAATATTACGGAGCTTAAGTTCTTCCGGCGTCATGCCATAAAGATCCAGATAACCGATATATCTGCCTTTGAGCGCCAGCGCGCTCACATTGAGCACTGGATTGGCGCTTTTCACATGTTCCAGTCCCCTGAGTTCTTCGATCAGATCGTCTGTCACATATTTCTGCGAGGGTTCTTCTGAGGTTCCGTCCATGCCATAGCTGTAACTCGTATACATGCCGTCGCCCATTTTTCCCGTCACGGTAAGGCTAGTCGTTCCGCCGCTCTGCTCCACTTCCTCATACATGGACTGCTGCAGCCCCAGCCCCAGAGATATCATCACGACAATGGAGGCGGTTCCGATCACCACTCCCAGAACAGTCAGAAAAGTCCTGAGCTTGCGTCTTCTAAGGCTGCTGATGCTCATCCTCAGTAAGTCGATCCACCTCATCCATCAATTCCTCCTCTTCCGCTGCGATCAATTTCTTTTTTCTTCTCCTGATAACAACAACTGTGATAACCGCGGCTGCCGCAATGACAATTACGATCACCAGAAGGATCACGGGGATAGACGGACCCGACTGCTCCTCCGGGATGTCCGTCATCGTCATATCTGTCATGTCAGCCGCCGGTATCACCGTCATCGTAAACGGCTGCTCCACTGTAGAGACATTTCCGGCATCATCCTCGTAGGTCATGATCAGTTTACAGTTAGACTCATCATATGCTTCCGCCACAGCCGTAACGATCCCGTCGATCATCCCCGTTGCCCCGGAGTCCAGATTACCGATGAACTGTTCCTGACCCTCGATCGCGTCACCTTCAAACTTTACTTTAACATTATAAAGTTTCACTCTTCCCAGATTATAGAGATTTGATGTGATATTCGCTTCTTCTCCCACCGAAACCGTATCCGGAGCCACCTGGATCTCACTGAACTCAAATCTCGGCTCCTGTTTGATGGGGATCGCAAGGCTGGAATTTCCTTCAAACTGGGTTGCACTCTTGTCTTCGTATTTCATGCTCATCTCAATACTGTACGGTTTCTGTACAAGATCTGCCCTGGCGTTTAGCTCAATGGAAATGTCCTTTGTCCCATCCGCTGCGATCTTGTCAAGATAAACCGAACTGGAACCGGATGTCGGCAGGAATGCCGGCGCTTCCGCAGCTGCGTCTGTGCCGGATGCAGGCGCCTGAAAATCAAACAGCATGTTGGATACCGCTGTTTTCTTTGATGTATTTTTCAGATGGACCGTCAGCTTAAAATCACTTCCGGCCTTTACATCCTTGGGGTTCGTATCAAACCCCGTCACGATGACACGGGGCACGGAGCCGTCCGTAGTACTTCCGGAACCGCCTGACACGATCGGATCACTGTTGTATACTCCTCCCGCGTCCATTCCGGCATGCCAGCCGCCTGCATCTGTACCGCCTGCTGCTTCTCCACCGTTCTCATCTCCTCCGCCGGATCCCGACTGATTTTCCTGACCGGATTCGTTACTGGAATCTCCCTGATCATTATTCTGCTCATTCCCCTTCTGCGGCGCTGCTTCTGTCTTTACAAAGACATATTTTGTTGTCTCATAAGCCTTCTGTCCATCATCGTATGTAATCCGGAAAACAAGCTTATACGACTGTCCTGTCACATCTTCCCGTACGACAAGTTTTCCTCCGTCGTCATTTCCCCATACTGCAGAAAGCTGCTCCCCCGCCTTGACCGTCCCGACACTTTTGTCATAATTCAGCCTGGACATGTCGAAAGGCCAGTCATTTACATTTTCTACAACTGGTGAGATCTGGACATTCTGTGCGTCCTGATTCCCTTTGTTCATAATATTGATGGAAAGCGAAGTCTCTTCTCCCGCTTTAAATACCGGGGTTTCCTGTCCGTCACCCACACTCAGAAGAATCTGAGCCAGCGTGTTCGCAGCCCCTCCGTTTCCCTGGTCCGCATTTCCATTTCCCGAATCTGCCGCAGGCTGATCCGATCCGCCTGAAGCCGTATCCTGTCCGCTTTCTGCCTGTGGCTGAGCGGCAGTTTCCTCCGCTCTTACTCTCCCCGGCAGGGTCATCGCAAGCGTCATTACCATACAGATGCAGAGCAACGCTGCACCTGATTTTTTAATCAGTTTCATCCTTTATGTCCTCCCTCTCTCTTCTCAGATTTTCTTCGATCTTCACGATCTTTCCGTCAATAATATGGAATACCCTGTCCGCATATTCCGCCAGATGATCATCATGGGTCACCATCACAAGCGTTCTGCCTTGTTCTCTGACTACTTTCTGCATCAGCCCCATGACTTCCTCCGAAGTATGCGAATCCAGATTTCCCGTGGGTTCGTCCGCAAAAATGATCTTCGGATCTGTCACCAGTGCGCGCGCCACACCTACTCTCTGCTGCTGTCCGCCGGACATCTGGTTCGGCATATGCTTTTTATGTTTCGAAAGATTCACCAGGTCCAGCATCCGTTCCGCCTTCGCTGTCCTCACCTTTCTCGCCTCTCCACGGAAGTTCAGCGGAAGCGCCACATTTTCCACTGCGTTCATTGTCCCGATAAGATGAAAAGACTGAAAAATAAATCCCACATTTTCTCTGCGGAAGCGCACCAGCTCATCCTCCTTCAGCTTTTCAATATGGCAGCCGTTTATGATGATCTCGCCCTTGGTCGGTTTCTCCAGTCCGGCCAGCATATTGAGGAGCGTCGATTTCCCGGACCCCGAAGTTCCGACAATGGCGCAGAATTCACCTTCCCGTATCTCAAAACTCACTCCGTCAAGGGCGCGGACGCAGGAATCCCCGACACGATAAAGTTTGTACAGATTGTTTACTGTAATTATTGGTTTCACGTTCTCCTCCCTTTCCATAAGATACTCTTACTTTAAGGGATTATTTCAAATTTTTTACTGGAATTTTTATGAAGATTTTCTTAATATTTCAGATTTTAGCAAAAGAAGTCTGTCAGATTTGCCATTTTTATAATCAGAAAGATATCAATCCATTTGCCGGGATTGTTGCATAAAAAAAATCCCGTCTATACGAGATTTTCTAAAAGCAGATGACGGGAATCGAACCCGCCTCGCCAGCTTGGGAAGCTGGAGTTCTACCAATGAACTACATCTGCAACTGCTACGGTTGATATTATACCGCCATTCAGTTTAAA